>JAYUZA010000314.1:0-2091 GCA_043752145.1 Flavobacteriales bacterium | reverse complement strand
AAAGACTAGCCGTTGTTAATAAACAATACCCTTCCATTAAAACCACAAAGGTTTTAGATGATATCTTATTAGATCCAAAAATTGACGCGGTGATCATTGCAACACCTGTTTTTACCCATTTTGATATTGCAAAAAAAGCTCTTGAAAATTCAAAACATGTACTTATTGAAAAACCAATGACCTCTACCTCCGTGCAAGCGATAGAGCTTAACGAACTTGCTGAAAAAAAGAAACTTGTCTTAATGGTAGATCACACATTTTTGTATACAAGCGCTGTTCAAAAAATGAAAAAACTGATCACCGATGGCACTATCGGGCAAATAAAATATTTTGATTCAACACGTATCAATCTCGGTTTGTTTCAGCCGGATATTAATGTACTTTGGGACCTAGCACCTCACGATATTTCGATCTTAAATTATTTGATAGACGATAAACCATACAGTGTTAACGCTACAGGAGTTTCGCATACAAATAACGGCATTGAGAACGTGGCTTACCTTACCGTGAATTACCGATCAGGATTTATAGCGCATTTTAATTGCTCATGGACTTCGCCTGTTAAAATTAGAATGATGCTTATTGGTGGTGATAAAAAAATGCTTGTATTTAACGATCTTGAACCAACAGAAAAAATACGGATCTATGATACAGGTTACGACCATAAAACAGATGAGGAAAGATCACGCATTTTAGTGGATTATAGGGCTGGTGATGTATTTATTCCGAAAATTGACAACAAAGAAGCTTTATTTGGCATGGCATCTGACTTTATAAATTCGATTGTAAATAATTCAAAACCATTATCCGATTTTAGTTCCGGACTTGACGTAATCAGGATTCTTGAAGCATCGCAATTATCGATAAAACAAAACGGCAAAGAAATAATTCTAAATTAATATGGAAATTCTGAATATTGACGAACCCCGTAAGTCTCTCCTAAATGTAAAGGTAGGAAAAGGTGTTCGCATCTTTAATTTTGTAAATGCATACGGTTGTAGCATTGACGACAACTCTAAAATTGGAGCTTTCGTTGAAATTCAAAAAGGTGCCACCATTGGAAAAAATTGTAAGATCTCAAGTCACACTTTTATATGCGAAGGTGTTCATATTGAAGACAACGTTTTTGTTGGTCACGGTGTAATGTTTACCAACGATCTTTTTCCGCGCGCAACTAATCCGGATGGCAGTCAACAAACAGATGCCGATTGGACCATGGTGGAAACATTTATAAAAAAAGGAGCTTCAATAGGTAGTAACGCTACAATATTGTGCGGCATTACCGTTGGTGAAAATGCTTTAATAGGCGCAGGTTCTGTTGTAACAAAAAATGTTCCTGCAAATACTGTGGTAGCAGGTAATCCAGCGAAAATAATTAAAAAATTATAATTCAATATGAGTAAAATTCCATGCTTAGACCTAAAAGGTCAACACAAACAAATTAAAAAAGAAGTCTTTGAGCTTTTTGAAAAAGTTTATGAAAATACCGCGTTTTCAGGCGGACCATTTGTAGAAGATTTTGAAAAAGCTTTTTCCATTTATACAAATACAAAATACACCGTTGGCGTAAACAACGGCACATCTGCATTACACCTTGCCATGCTTGCTTTAGGAATTGGTGCAGGTGATGAAGTGATCATTCCTGCAAACACATTTATTGCAACCGCATGGGGCGTTTCTTATGTTGGCGCTACACCGGTATTTGTGGATTGCGATGAGAATAATTGGGAAATTGATCCTTCAAAGATTGAAAAAGCGATCACCGCAAAAACAAAAGCAATTATTGGCGTACACCTTTACGGAATGCCTTTTGATATTGATGCAGTTTCGGCAATTGCGAAAAAACACAAATTGTTTTTGGTAGAAGATGCTGCACAGGCACAAGGAGCAAGGTACAATGGAAAAACTGTGGGTGGATTTGGTGAAATGGCCTGCTTTAGTTTTTACCCAGGAAAAAACCTGGGAGCTTGCGGAGAAGCAGGTGGAATTACAACCAATAATGAAAATTACTATAAACATTTACAAAGTCTTAGAAATCACGGGAGTGTTGTTCGTTATTATCATGACGAGATAGGTTTTAACATGCGAATG
>JAYUZA010000313.1:0-5607 GCA_043752145.1 Flavobacteriales bacterium | reverse complement strand
AAATTTCGCGCCAATACCGAAGTATTGTTTAATTCACTGTAATTAAAAAAATAACTACCCGAAAATTTCCATTTTTTTGTCCACTCATCCGAATAATTCAAGCCAAACGCATGTGTTTGCGCAATGCCTTTTGAAGTGCCTGCATTAAATCCCGAGCTCGAACCACCGTCACCACCACGTCTTGCATTATCTCCACCCGAAGAAACGCCCAACAGATCGGTTGAAGTAAAATTTTGCTGATTGATATTATTGCTCATACCAAGAATGGAAAAACGTTGATCGGCATTGAACTTATTAAAATTTCCACCGGCCTGATATTTATTTTCCAAACCATAACCTGCGTAAATTTTTCCAAACTGACCCTTTCCACCATTTTTTGTAATAAGGTTTATGGTTTTTTGCCCGCTTCCGTCATCATAGCCGGTAAACTGAGCCTGGTCACTCATCTTATCAAAAACCTGCACTTTGTCGATCATATCTGCGGGAATATTTTTTAGTGTGGCAGCCGCATCATCACCAAAAAAAGGTTTGCCGTCTATCATTACTTTTTTCACCTCTTCACCGTTGGCTTTTAATTTTCCACCTTCATTGGTAATACCCGGAAGTTTATTTATCAGTTCTTCGGCCGTTGCGTCCTTATGTGTTTTAAATGCGTTTGCATTGTATTGCGTGGTATCGCCTTTTTGTTCAACGCGCACCTGTTTGGTTTTTATATCGACACCATCAAGAATGTTTGCCGATTTTTTAAGGAAGATTTGTCCAAGGCGCGTTGGTTCGGTGATGTTGATGTATTGGATCAAAGTATCGTATCCGTTAAGCACAATGGTCAATTGAAAAGATCCAGCCTCAAAACCCGTAAAGAAAAATCGTCCTTCTTCGGCTGAGACCAAAGTTTTGAAAAATGAAGTGTCTGATATTCCTTTCAATGAAACAGATGCATTGAGAAGCGGTTGGTTATTCGTAGTATCGGTTATTCGGCCCATTACCCTCAACGACTGGCCCGTAGAGGACAGTGAAAACATGAGAGAGAATAAACCAAATAAAAGCGCTTTTTTCATTGTATTGTTCTTGGACTCGAAGTATAGGAAAAGGTTAATGCAAATTGTCGGGCGTTATCAAAATCGTGTAAACGGGCTTCTGACACTGCGAATTTAAGCAATTTAGCGTACCTTTACAGTAAGATTCGGTTCATTCTATCGCTTCGCTTGCCGAAGTTTTGGCGCGATTGTTTTATACAGGTGAGTAAGCTCACCTTCGCTAAAGCTACGGTGAGCGAGGAGGAAAGTCCGCGCAGTACAGGGTAACCTGCCACCTAACGGGTGGGGATATACGTTGTAAAATGTGTATTACAGAGAGTGCCACAGAAAGTAAACCACCTTGTAACGACTCGTTCGTAATAAGGAAAGGGTGAAAACGCGGGGTAAGAGCCCACGATGCCAATGGCAACATTGGTTATGGTAAACCTCAGGTGCTGTAAGGCCATGTAAGTTCCGGGCTAAAAGTTGCCCGCTTTTCGTTTCCTTTCGGGGGGACACCGGAACGGGTAGGCTGCTATATTCTGATGGCGACATCAGGAACAGATAAATGATAGAACGTTTTGCCTCAGGTAAATAGACAGAACGCGGCTTATAGAACCGGATCTTTTTTTACACTCAGTTTTTAACTTTTAAGAAGGAGAAAAATATCTTTTTTGACTATTTTAATTTGTTTTTTCTTTAAATTTAGCTTCCATAAATAAATAACTGCACATGAAACCGTACTCGGTTCTTGAAACGAAGTTCACGAACTCAGCTAAGGGACAATGATAGAGGTGAGTAATACAACTAAAAAACAATTATCACATGAAAAAAACATTTTTATTCCTTGCTCTCGCATCAATACTCACATTTTTTGCGCAAACAGTTAGATCTCAAACTTCCAATTCAACTTCCTATGCAAGGTTTACCGAAAACAAAGGTCAGTGGCCCGCAAATATTAAATTCATGTCAAAATTAAATGGAGGGGAATTATGGGTCGACAACCAGGGACTCACGTTTAATTTTATTCATCCCGATGATCTTAAGAAAATAGAAGAGGCTCGTCACGGTCATGCTTTTCCACTTTCCGATGAATTGCGATCACATGCTTATAAAATGAAATTTGTGAGATCGGATAAAGCTTCTTTCAAAGGAAAGAATAATGAACCCGATTATGCTAATTATTATTTGGGAAATGATAAGTCAAAATGGGTAAACAAGGTTTCAATCACAAAAGATGTAGAAATTAAAAACGCGGTTGAAGGGTTGGATTATCATATATACACCAAGGATGGAAATTTGAAGTATGATATTATTGTACATCCAGGAACAACGTCTGATGAAATTCATATCGAATATGAGGGGGCAAAAAGTTTGTTTCTCAAAAATGGTGATCTTCACATAGAGCTTAGCAACGGTGAAGTCATCGAAAAAGCACCGGTCGCTTATCAACTGAGCAACGAAAACAAAAAAGTGAATATTCCTGTAAAATTTAGAGTTACAGGTGAGTCGTTGTATTTTGATTTGGGAGAATACGATCATACAAAAAAATTAGTCATCGATCCAACATTGATCTTTTCTACCTACTCAGGTTCAACGGCCGATAATTGGGGATATACTGCTACATATGATAATTCAGGAAATTTATATTCGGGGAGTATTGTATTTGGCTTAGGATATCCAACAACTGTGGGAACTTATCTTACAACATTTAGCGGAGCCGCTGTACATGCAGGCATCACAAAATTCAATTCAACCGGCACCGCATTGTTGTATTCAACTTATTTGGGAGGAAATCATGCTGACGCGCCTCACAGCCTTATTGTTGACGCAAGTGATAATTTAATTGTTATGGGAACAACTTCCTCTACCGATTATCCAACTACAGCTGGAGCATTTGATCCTACGTTTAGTGTTAGCACAGGGCTTACGGTGAATGGGATCAGTTATGCCAATGGCTCAGATATTTTTATTTCAAAATTTAATAGTACAGGTACCGCTTTACTTGGTTCAACTTTGGTTGGCGGAACCGGAACTGATGGATTAAATATGGATGTAACCCTTTCGTTTAATTACGGAGATGAAAGTAGAGGTGAGGTTATTGTTGATGCGGCCGGCAATATTTATGTTTGTACATCAACGTTGTCAACCAATTTTCCAACAACTGCCGGTTCGCTTTCACCTACTGCAGTTGGTTTGCAGGACGGTTGTGCTTTCAAATTAGACCCATCGCTCAGTACGTTAGTATGGTCAACCTATATAGGTGGTGCACTTGCTGATGGAGCGTATTCAATTAAATCGGGTACCAATGGCCGGGTTTATGTTTGTGGCGGAACAAGAAGTACGAATTTTCCCACAACTGCAGGTGCGCTTACTACGTTAGCTCCCGGTGGAACGGTTGATGGTTTTGTCATTGCGTTGGATGACGCAACCGGAGCAAGCGTGGCATCAACCTATTTGGGAACCAACAATTATGACCAGGTTTATCTTCTTGACATTAATCTTGCGAACGAAATTTTTGTTGTCGGTCAAAGCAAAGGAGCATATCCCGTTACCGCAGGTGTTTATTCCAATGTAAACGGTCGTCAATTTATACACAAATTAAATCCCGATCTTTCAGTTACTGTTTTTTCAACCATTTTCGGAAGCGGAACTCCAACAATTAATATTTCGCCTACAGCTTTGTTGGTCGATAATTGTCAAAACATTTATGTTTCAGGTTGGGGCGGTACAGTTAATGCTGAAGGAAATACAATAGGCTTGCCTGTTACAGGCGATGCCATGGATGGTGTAACCGATGGTTCTGATTTTTATTTTATCGTACTTGAAGGGAATGCTACCGCTTTGTTATACGGAACTTTTTTTGGCGGTTCACCGGCCGAACATGTTGATGGAGGTACAAGCCGATTTGATAAGAACGGAACAATTTACCAAGCGGTTTGCGCGGGTTGCGGAAGTTCCGATGCTTTTCCCACAACTCCCGGTGTATGGTCAACCGTAAACGGATCTTCTAATTGCAATTTAGGTGCATTTAAAATTGAATTTATTTATACCGGTATTGATGCGGTTGCAAACGCGTCTCCAAACATTATTGCCTGCGATCCTCCGTTCGATGTAAATTTTACCGGCTCTTCAGGAGCAGTTGATCATATTTGGAATTTTGGTGATGGAGGGAATTCAACTTTATTAAATCCAACGCATACATTTACCGATACAGGTTCTTATACCATCATGTATATTGCCATTGATTCCACCACCTGCAACATTGCCGATACAGCCTATTTATCTGTAATAATTCTGGAGCCCGAAGAATTTAGCGCCAACATAGTCATTCCTCCTTTTGATCCCTGCGTTGGCGGACCATTGACCATTACACTTGATTTTACAGGAACAGGAGCCGATTATCTTTCATGGGACATGGGTGACGGAACCGTTTACGTAGGCGATACAAGTGTAACACATACTTATACGGTTCCGGGTACGTACATTATTGAAATGTACGCCTACGATTCAACCTGTGGTTTAAGCGGCACAATTACCGACACAGTTTTTTATGACACCAATTACCTGAACGTTACTGCTGATGCGTCACCCAATGTTTTTGCTTGCGATCCACCTTATACCGTTACATTTTCAAATGGCGGTTCAACCGCTCCCGGTCATTTTTGGGATTTTGATGACGGAATTACATCCTCACTCGGTAATCCAACGCATACATTTACCGATACAGGAACGTTTACCATTATGTATATTGCCATTGATTCAACCACCTGTAATGTTTCAGATACTTCATTAATATTAGTTCAAATTATCCAACCCGAGGTTTTCAGCGCAACCATTAATATTCCCCCATATGATCCATGCAATGCCGGACCATTGGTAGTTGATCTTCAATTTACCGGTACCGGTGCCGATTTCCTTTCATGGGATATGGGTGACGGAACAATTTATACTAACGACACTACAATCACACATACCTATACAATTCCGGGAACATATATTATTGTGATGTATGCCTACGATTCGGTTTGCGGTGTAAGCGGAACTGTTACCGATACCATTGTTTATTTACCAACCTTCCTCAATGTTGTTGCCAATGCTTCGCCCGATGTATTTACCTGTGAACCTCCATATACGGTTACGTTCAGCAACGGTGGATCAACAGCACCAATTCATTTTTGGGATTTTGATGATGGTATTGGAACATCATCGTTACCAAATCCTACGTATACATTTACTACAGTAGGTACCTACAACATAATGTATGTTGCCATTGATTCTTCAACGTGTAATATTGCCGACACCGCGTATGCTTCGGTAGTTGTTATGCTGCCCGAAAATTTCAATGCCGAGTTTTCTTTTACGCCACCTCCGCCTTGCGTTGATACCATGTTCGTTCAGTTGCTTTTTACGGGAACAGGTGCCGATTCGCTTATCTGGAATATGGGTGATGGTACGACATATACCAATAATTACGCGGTCGATTATTTTTATATCACCCCGGGTGTGTATACCGTAACACTAACGGCCTATGATTTTACTTGCAATAAAGTTGAATCAATAAGCTCAACATTTACAAAAGAAGAACCGG
>JAYUZA010000312.1:0-2097 GCA_043752145.1 Flavobacteriales bacterium | reverse complement strand
TTCTGTTTCCTGAAAAAAAGCAAAGGAAGAAGTTGATCAGCTTACCGAGTTTGATATGAGTTACAGTACTGACTTTACGGTGCCTGCAAGCAGCGTTTCGGTTAATGTTCCCGCAGATTTTACAACCCCCGACATTGCTACCAATTCAAGTTCTACTTTTTCAAGTCAAAAAACAATTAGCACTAAAGTATCTGAAATAAAACTTACAAAATTTGACCTGGTTACTACCTCGGGTAATTTTGATTATTTAAAATCAATTACACTATACATCCAGGCCGCAGGACAATCGGAAATTCAGATTGCAACTAAAGCAAATATTCCTACCGGGCTTACAACAGTAAATATGGACCTAAGCAATACAAATATTAAAGACTACATTTTTGGAAGCGCTTTTAAATTAAAAGTAAATGTTGTAATTGACGGCGCAATTGCCGTAAATCAAGTAATGAAATTAAATCAAACCATGCGCGCGAAAGCGGTGCTGATAAATTAAGAACTACAATGCCTATCTATCACAAACTGGGAGAAATTCCACCAAAAAGACATACCATTTTTAAAAGTAATAAGGGCGATTTTTATTATGAACAATTATTTGGCACCGAAGGTTTTAGCGGCATGGATTCTTTGCTTTACCACACTCACAGACCAACGCAGGTTAAAGAGATCTTAAAAAGCTATTCGGTTGAACCAAAAATTGCGATCAGTAAAAACATAAAATCGTTGTTGCTAAAAGGATTTGAAATAAAACCAACCGCTGATTTTTTAGAAAGCAGAAAAACCTTATTGATAAATAGTGATTGCGCAATTGGTTTAGCGGCACCCACAAAAAGCCAGACAGACTATTTTTATAAGAACGCGGATGCCGATGAGTTACTTTTTATTCATAAAGGAACGGGAACTTTAAAAACCTTTATGGGTAATATTAAATTTGAATATGGCGATTATTTAATTATTCCGCGCGGTATGATTTATCAAATGCATTTTGATACTGCCGATAACCGTTTGTTGTATTGCGAAAGCAAATCGCCATACTACACGCCAAAACGTTATAAAAATTCGCAAGGCCAATTGTTAGAACATTCGCCGTTTTGCGAACGTGATTATAAATTACCAACCGAATTAGAGACCCACGATGAAAAAGGTGATTTTATTCTTAAAATAAAAAAAGAAGGGATGATGCATGAGATTGTTTACGCAACACATCCTTTTGATGTTGTTGGCTGGGACGGTTACAATTTTCCATGGGGATTTTCAATACATAATTTTGAACCTATTACGGGACGTTTACATCAACCGCCGCCGGTGCACCAAACTTTTGAAACCTCTTCATTTGTAGTTTGCAGTTTTTGTCCGCGTTTATACGATTATCACCCCAATGCCATACCGGCACCGTATAACCACAGTAATATTGACAGTGATGAAGTATTGTACTATGTGGCCGGCGATTTTATGAGCCGCAAGAATGTAACAAGGGGTATGATCACACTTCATCCTGCCGGTATCCCGCATGGGCCTCACCCGGGAGCGGTGGAAAAAAGCATCGGTAAAAAAGATACACAGGAATTAGCTGTGATGGTGGATACTTTTCATCCCCTGCAACTCACAACAGAAGCTTTAGAAATTGAGAACCCGGGATATACGATGAGTTGGGCGGAATGACAGTCGAGTCGATAGTCCATAGTCCATGGACTATCAACTTTTCCCTCCCTATTTTTTCTCTTATCAAAAAAATTCCTAACTTATCGTCCTAAAAAACATTGCCATATGATTAAATACAGCGACATCAAGATCGGGGACTATGTAAAAGCGACGTATGATGGAAAAACCTGGGATGGAGAAGTGACCCGTTTGAACGGTGACGAAAAACAGGTTGAAGTACAAACCGAGGTGCAGACTTTTTGGTTTTCAACCGATCAATTGGATCCCATCGAGTTAAATGAAGCGGCTTTGGAAAAACTTGCTTTTCACAAACATTTGAATGATGATGGATCGGTAAAATATATGAAAGGATCTTTCCGGATTGTAACACCTGTTGCGGGTGATTTTTCGAAAATGGAGATCTGGTACCGCGAAGACCGCCGCCATAATCCTGATGTG
>JAYUZA010000311.1:0-5626 GCA_043752145.1 Flavobacteriales bacterium | reverse complement strand
AGGACATTTAATGATTTAAAATTTGAGTAGAAACAACAAACTTATAAATATAAAACAAAATGAAAAAAATTTATCTCCTTACTGCATTAGCACTTGGTACGTTATTTACAGCCAATGCGCAGATCGTTTTTAACACGAGCATTGAGTCATGGTCGACAGGATTACCAACCGATATGTATGGTTCTAAATCAAATATTGGTGCAGCCAATGTAACTCAGGTATCAGGAAGTTCTGATTACGGAAATGAGTCGGCACGATTAACCAATCCGGCTCCGGCTACTCACAAGCGTTTCTCAACACTTCCTACGACAGTTCAAGACACCAAAACCTATGAAATAAAATTTTGGGTGAAGGGTGAAGGTGAAATAAGAACAGGATTGTTTGACGGACGTGCAACAGGATTCGGTTACGCAACTTATAATTCATACATCACCATTAATTCAGCTGCATGGACCATGTACACACAAAACATTACCTGTGCTAACGATACGGTTGCAGGTGAGTTTATTTTCTCGGTCATAAATACCGTTGCACCCGATCATATTATGCTTGACAGTATTGTGATTTCAGAGGTTGTTGTAGGTCCTCCTGCAAATGTTTCTATTTACGATATTCAATATACCACTGTTGGTCCGGGTTATGCAAGTCCGTACAACACACAAACTGTAAACACCGGTGGAATTGTAACAGGTTATTATTTTAACGGATATTTTGTTCAAACAGGTTCGGGTCCGTGGAGAGGTGTTGAAGTTTATGATACCGTAAACAATCCTGTGGCAGGTGATAGCATAACATTTACTGCTGTGGTTGAAGAATTCTTTAGCAATACACGCTTGAAAAATGTAACAGCATACACCGTTGTAAACACAGGCAATCCTGTTCCATCATCAACGTATATAACAACCACCGAAGGAAACACAGAAGAATGGGAAGGAACTTTAGCGAATACGGTTTCGAAATGTACCGATGATAATTCGGGATTTGGGATGTGGACTGTTTATACCGCTCCCGACTCTTTAAGAATTGATGATCTTATGTATTCATTCACGCCTATCGTAAATTTCTTTTATGATATTACAGGTATTGTAACGTATAGTTTTGGTGAATATAAATTGAATCCACGCAAACCATCTGACGTAACCGTGATGACCGGTATAAGCGCAACAAGCGAACTGGATAATGTAAAAATGTATCCGAATCCTTCAAGCACCTTTGTAAAAATTGAAAATGTTCCGACAAATACCGTGTTAAATTTAATTGACTTAACAGGTAAAACCATACTGACAACAACAGGTAATACCATACAAACAGCCGATCTTTCGAACGGAATTTACATGGTGAAAATTGTTACACAGGAATTTTTTAAATCGTTTCAGTTAGTTGTGAAACACTAAACTTTCGAGTGAAAAACGTAGCGGCCGGAAAATTTTCCGGCCGTTTTTTTTTGCGCGTGAATCGAAATTGATTTTTTTTAGCAGGGGCCAACCCCTCAATTTTGCTGCATTTATAAAACCTCAACTCCGCTCATTCTCCAATTTTTACCATTTATCCATTTTCTTGGATTCCTTTAAAAAAAACTAAAACGATACATTAATTGATTGTCAGATAACTAATTTTTGTTGTTGTATAATTAACATGTACCGTTGAAAGGGTGAATTCGTTCGACCAGATTCTATATTTGGCAACTTAATGCCTAATTTTCGTCAATATTACACATATGAAGAAACTGATAACCATTATTGGATTGCTTGCGTTGAGCACACAGGCATTTTCCCAGACAAAAGAAAAGCAACAGCTTTTGGTTAATGAAGCCGAAAAAAAGGCTGTTAATCTTATGAAGCCAATTGACTTCAGTCAACAAATAATTGATCAGATAAAATTCCCTGCCGATTTCGCAAGTACGCTTGGTTCGTTCAGACTTATGCTCGAAAAGTCTATTCAACAAAAGAGGATCGTTTTGATGAATAAATTTTTATCAGGAACATTTTCATATACCGATGCATATCATTTTGTAGATTCCTTAAAGACCTTATATATAAACCATATTAAAGAAGGGGTTGCTACGGGCAAATGCAAAGCATTAGCACTTAAATTTGATGTTGACGGTAAACTTGATCATCATCATGCCGATGAAGAAGATGTGCCAACGCGTGCACCGGGTGGTCCTTGTGTAAATCCTGATTTTGAAATGTGTGATTTTACCGACTGGAGCATGATCACAGGTGCGGTTCCTTATCCATCACCGGCTCCGTTTTCTTTCGGCACTCCGGCAACCACAACTTCTTTTTCTACGGTTACAACATCAACACCTGTAATGGGAGCCGGTAGCGCATACGATGAACATTATATATGTACAGCTGGTACCGATGGTATTGGTGGTTTCCCCACGGTTTATCCCGGTGGAACATGTACCGCTGCCATTGGTGATTTTAGTAATACGGGAAATGGCGCGGCACAAATTACCAAAACATTTTTAGTTTCAACCGGGGATGCGATCTTAACATTAAATTATGCTGTTTGTTTACAGGATGCCGGTCATACAGCAAACGAACAACCGTATTTCAGAATGCGTGTTTATGATCAGTTTGGTACTTCCATTACCTGTGCCGAATACGAGGCTGTTGCCGGTGATGGTCAACCGGGCTGGGTAGTTAGTGCAGGATGGCAATATAAATCATGGACTACAGTATTTATTCCTTTAGCACCTTATTTAGGACAAAATGTAACGGTTGAATTTACCGTTGGTGATTGCGCACAAGGTGGTCATGCCGGTTACGCGTATGTTGACGCATCGTGTGATGCTATGACATTTAATATGAGTGCTGCATCTGTTTGTGCAGGAACACCTATAACAATTGATGCTCCGGCAGGTGCTGCAGGTTACCTTTGGAGTACAGGTGCAACAACTCCTTCTATTACTGTTGGAACCGGTGGAACCTACTCTGTAACCGTTACTCCTATTACAGGTGGCGCATGTGCTATTACATTAGATACAACTGTTTTCTCATTCCCGAACCCGATCGCAGCATTTACCGATGATGCTCCGCAATGTGCCGGTATTCCGATAAACTTTACCGATAATTCAAATCCTAACGGTTCGGTAATTGCCACATGGGCATGGGATTTTGGCGATGGCGCAACATCAGGATTACAAAACCCAACCCATCCATATGCGGTTGCAGGAACGTATCCTGTAACATTGACCGTTACAACAACTGACGGATGTGTGCATACCATTACCAATAACGTAACTATTAATCCGAGCGGTTCACCGACCATTTCACCGGGCGGACCCTATTGTAATACTGTGGCTCCGGTTATTTTAACCGCGCCCACACCAGGCGGAACATGGAGCGCAACCTGTGGTGCATGTATAAACGCAACTACCGGTTCGTTTGACCCATCACTTGCTGCATTGGGAAATAATACTATAACCTATACCGTTACAGGTGCATGTGCAGGCAGTGATACCGAAGTGTTTAATGTGCAGGAAGTAACTTTAGATAACGTAGTGAGCACTGATGTAACTTGTTTTGGCGCCAATGACGGGACCATTACTTTAACCGCAACAGGCGCTACACAATACAGTATTGATAACGGTGCAAGTTTTCAAGCCGGAGGAAGTTTTACAGGATTGGGACCTAACACGTATCCTGTTTTGGTACAAAATGCCATAGGATGTCAGGCAACAGGTTCGGCAAACATTATTGAACCACCACAATTAACGGCAATCCCCGGCTTCCAGAACGAATCATGTTTTGGTGCCTGTGATGGATTTGTGGTTGTTGCTCCGGGTGGAGGAACATCACCATACAACTTCTCATGGTCAGGATCGGCAGGAATTGTCGGCACATCAACCGTTGTAAATTCATTGTGTGTTGGAACATATACCGTAACCGTAACCGATGACAATGGTTGCGTTGTTGTGGCACCAACTACCGTGGGCGGACCTACACAGGTTATTATTACAGCCATTAATACAACACCCGAACAATGTCCCTTCGATTGTCAGGGAACCATTACCGTAATGGCTTCGGGCGGAACAGGTGGTTATACATACAGTACCAATGGCGGAGCAAGTTTCCAACCTGCTAATAATTTTATCAATGTATGTACAGGCGCGTATAACGTAGTTGTTGAGGATGCTTCGGGCTGCGCTGCAACGGGTATTACCAATATTTCGGCTCCGAACCCAATTATAATTACACCATCGTTAACCGATACCGTTTGTATTGGTCAATCAACCACCATTAGCGCCACCACTGTTGGCGGCACGGGAGGTATTACTTTCAGTTGGGATAACGGTTTGGGAGCAGGTGCTTCACACCTTGTAGATCCTCCGGGAACAACAACATATAACGTTGCTGCGACCGATGCAAATGGTTGTTCGGTAAGCGGAAGTGTTTTGGTTTTTGAAAATCCGCCATTGAATGTTGTGGCATTAACCAATACAAGTGTTTGTCCGGGATTCAGCGCACCAATTACGGCCAACGGAAGCGGTGGAAATGGTGGCCCTTATAGCTATACATGGACTAATGATATTGCCGCGGGTACTTTAACGGGACAATCGCAAACAGTTACGCCAAGTGCGCAAACAGTATATACAGTGACCTTAAACGATAATTGCGGAACTCCTGCTGTAACGGATATTGTAACCATAGGATTACACCCGCTTCCTCCGGTAACATACACGATTGATAACAATCAGGGTTGTACTCCGGTAGGCGTTAATTTTGCCAATACTACCAATTCAGCATTATCTGCATCATGTTTCTGGGATTATAGCGATGGTACAACAAGCACCAATTGCAGCGATGTGCACGTATTTACAACACCGGGATGCTATGATATTTCATTGACCGTAACTACCGTTGACGGGTGTATTGTTGACACGATAATTTACGATCAGATATGTGTATGGCCTTTTCCTATTGCTGAGTTTTCGTTTGGTCCTCAACCGGCCGATATTTTTAATCCTGAAATTAATTTTACCAACCTTACCATTGGTGGAAATACATATGCATGGGATTTCAGCGGACTTGGAACTTCAACCCTGACGAATCCAAATTTTGTTTTCCCTAACGAAGTTGGTGGTGTTTATCCGGTATGTCTTGAAGCGACCAATGTTTACGGTTGTGTAGATAATATTTGCCACGATGTAATTATTGGCGGTGAGTTCCTCATCTACGTTCCAAACGCGTTTACACCATCGGCTGACGGAATTAACGATATATTCTTACCTAACGTATTGGGTGACGAACCTGAAACGTATGAATTGATGATCTTCAATCGTTGGGGCGCGCTTATTTTCTATTCAAATAACAAGAATATTGGATGGGATGGAACCCATAACAGCGAAAAATGCAAGTCAGACGTTTACGTTTGGAAAGTAAAAGTTAAAAGCTCATTAGATCATGAACGTAAGGAGTTTATTGGTCATATTAGCCTTTTAAGATAGCTTTCGGCCTTCGGGCACCATTGTGGCACCGTACCTATTTATTTCATAAACGGTAAGCTTTTAAGAGGATTAATGCCTATTTTTACGGCTTATGAAACGCAATTTTTTAATTTTCGCGGTAGTATTGATATTTGTAGCTGGCTGTTCAACCAAAGTTGATCTGAATAC
>JAYUZA010000310.1:0-5632 GCA_043752145.1 Flavobacteriales bacterium | reverse complement strand
AGATAAGTAATTGAGGAGGATGTATTGACCCAATTCATGTCAACACGATACATTTTTGTTTCCTCCATCATGTGTGGACGCATTTTGCCTTTGGCGGTATATGTATGTTTAGTTATTCCTTTTCTTTTGAGCCTTCTTGCCAGTCTTTTCTCTTCTTCCTCTTCTTCCTCCTCTTGCTCTTCGTATTCTTCATAAGTCAAAACCTTCAATGTAACATAAGAAACGCCTGTTTTCCTTATAATGTATCGTATATTACCTTCATCAGCATAATACAAAATTTCATCGGCAGGTTGGCCTGCCGTATTTAACAACTGACCTTTGTTTTCAATAAACTTTAATTGAGAATTTTGTCCATAAAGAATTATGGAACCAAAAGCGAAAAGAGTTATTAAAATAAGCGTTTTCATTCGAATAAATTAAAGATAAGCATTATTTAAGTTTAATAGAATAAAATCACAAAAAACCGTTAAAAAATATGTAATTTTTTTTATCTGAAATTTTACTTCACTAATTACTAATTACTTCTCTACGATCAACTTTCTTCTTAAAGTCTCATCACCATTGGTAACAGATAAAAAGTAAACTCCGTTGGCAACATTCAAACCAATATTTTCGATCAAACAATTGATGTTAGACTTTTCAAACACTATTTCGCCAAATGAATTGTACACTTTCAGATTTCCGTCTGAAATGGAATTGAATTGTACGGTAATATCACCCCTTGTAGGATTCGGATAAACACTTAAATTAAAATTGTTAAGCTGTTCAACAACGCTTACAGTCGTTTGCGCGCTGTCTCTCACACCTAACGATTCGTTGTAATATGTTCCCGAAGGTGTGGTTTTTAATTCCACTGCTTTTACATAATAGTAAACGGTTCCCGCAACAGGCAACGTAAGATCGGTAAAATTTGTGCCGGTAATTAAAGTGCCGTTCAGTTTTACAAAATCGGTTGAGTCAGCGTAACGTCTGTAAACGTTATATCCAATCTCAGCTCCACCTGCCGACCAATTCAAGGTATTGGAAGTTCCGCCCGCAACAATTATCAAATTGGTTGGTTGTGGTATGTAATGCATACGCAAGGAAGGATCACCCATTAAATTTGAACTTACAATACGTGTTAAACCCGCAATGGTACTGCCAAAATACAAAGAGCTGTTGTTTTGTGTGAGGCGAGTTGAGTAGCCAATGTTCTCGCCCATGGCCATGTGATGAAAAAACCAGTTGGGTCGCCCTGCCCAACAATTGGTCAATGTATTTCCTTGAGCCAAAGGTGCACGCAAAAAAGCATCACTGTAATCCCAATCGCCAAAATAAGAACCAAACAACATCGAAAAAATTGAGCATAATGAATCGGTTGGAAAATTAGCTGTTGAGCCTATGCCACCTGCACCGCTATACCATCCGCCACCGCAACCATAAGCCCATAAATATGTTCCTGTGGTTCCAGTAAAATAACTGGCTTCGGTCAAATAATCGGCAGTGGTTGAAAAATTTACGCGTCCAACAAGTGGTGCAAAATTTCTGTAACCGTTTTGACTGAACCCTTCGGTATATGTTGTAAAATTATCATCGATCAATGCTTTATCATTAACGTTTATGGCTGTAGTTTTAAAACGATGCAATTTATCCATATAACGCAATAACAATGTTTCTTCTGATTCCGGAAATGCAGGAAGTTCGGCTAAGTCAACACGACCTGTTTGAAGGTCAACATCGCTTGGAATATAACTCTGGTCAAATTTTCCATCTCCCGGAATATTGTGATTGCGCGGATTTGCGGAAGTAATATTACTTATGCTGGCATCAGACCAAGAGCCACTCAAGTCGGCATAATACGTATCGGTTGGCCATGCGCCTATGTGATCAGCGTGACCATCGGGATTTAATTCGCCCGAATGAGGAATTGGAACATGACCGATCAATAACAATAGTTTTGTCATTGTAGTATTTTCACTGTGTAACGAAACAATGTTCGCTTTTACCACATCAGCCGCATCGGTTGAATTTACATAAAGCGTTTTTGGATACCATCCGTCCAGTTCAAGATCCATTAATGTTTGGTCTATCGCTGCCTGATAAACCGGATTTGAAACATACGTGTTCTCGATCACAACAATGGCAATTCCACGATTGCTGTTTGCCTGTACATTTATTCCTGAAGATAAATAGCCGTATTTAGCAGGTGTGCCTGAAGAGTTCATGACAATTTTATAATCGTAAATACTGCCAAGGGTTGCTGTAGCGTCAACATAAGAAGTTGTTCCTGTAGTAAGTGTTGCCATAACACCGCCCCATGTAGTTGCGGTTTTTGATTTGCGGTATACCTGAAAACTCAATGCATCGGCATCGGCCGGCCATGTAATGGTAATTTGCGCATGTGATACTTGCGCAATCGCCTCAATTTGTAAAGTAAGTGAATCACCCCACGTAGTTTGTGCAGTTGAATTGTTTATCGAAAAAAGAAAAAGGGTTGTGGTAAGAAAGAGTAAAGATCTTTTCATGTTAAGGCTTATTTGATAATTAGTTTCTGCGTATATTTTTTAAGGCCATCACTAAGATATAAATAATAAAGGCCTCCCGCTAGGTAAGTAAGGTCATGTGTACCGTTGTTTGATAGAATAGTTGAAGAATAAACCGTTTGACCATCGATTGCTAAAATTTTAACATTGTATTGGGTAAGATCGGTGTTTATAGTAATGCTTCCAAGGCTTGGGTTGGGAAATACCTTGATATTTTCATGAGAAGTCGGTTCGTTCACTTTTGTAGGATTGAAAATTTTCCAGGTCTCTTTTTGTCGTGTATTTGAAGAATTAATTCCGGTTGTATAATAAATGGAATTGACAGACGAAACGCATGTGCCGCCTTTTCGGCCAAATGACGGAATGGAAGCTAAATTGATCCAGGTATTGGCCGAAACATCGTAAGTCCACAGGTCGTTATAGTATGTATTATTTGTATCGATCCCTGCAATAACGTATAAATTATTATCGTAAAGGGTTGTAAGGCTGCTGTAATTTCGTCCCTGACCCGGAAAATTTGAAATGAGCGTCCACGCATCGCTTAAATTATCGTATTCATACAATTCGTCACAAAATTTGCCGGTTTTATCACGACCAAAAATTAAATAGCCTTTTGCGTTTACTGAAATTGAACTTGCGCGCCATCGTCCGTTATTGGGTAAATTATTTTTTTGGGTCCATGTATCGTTTAAAATTGCGTAAGCCCATACTTCGTTAGTAGCATTTACCGAGCCGTTTTTTCCACCAATAATATACGCTGTATCGCCCATAACAAAGCACCCGGCACCTGCTCGCCCCGTGTCGGGCAACGAAGTCATTGTGGTCCAATTCCCCGTTAATGTATCATAGCGGTATAGATCGTTCAAAAATGTGCTTGCATTACTTCCGCCAAAAACAAATCCAAAATTTTGATAGCTGAATCCGCAGGCGTATTGACGCTCGGTAAAAGCCGGCATAGCTGTTACGGTTGACCAAACTTCGGTATTGAAGTCGAGCGCGTAAAAATCGTTGCTTGGAGCAAACCATGGTAAAAATCCTGTGCCGATGTAAGCCTTGTGATTGATCACGAATCCTGTTGCATCATCGCGTTCATTGGAAGGAAAATCACCGATCTGTTGCCATGTTTGGGCACGTGATAAAATTGAAAAAAATAAGAGTGATATGAATAGGGTTTTTCGCATCTTTTTTAATCGCTAAGAGATTTTGAAAACAGGAACGCTGATGTATGGACAAAATAATTGATCTCAAAAGGTGTCCATGAACAACGTTTCGCAGATTGTTATGATCAGTATGATTTTTATATTTTTCATCGCTTTGACGAATATCATATTGATCAGCGTTCTTCCTTACTTTGGTTTCAATACTACAAACGGAATTATCAATTCTTCCATCGAAATGCCTCCATGCTGGAAAGTTCCCTGGAAATAATTGACGAATTGATTGTAGTTATTGGGATACACAAAAAACTTATAATCTTTGGCGAAAACATATGTCGTACTTATATTCGATTTTGGTAAAAATATATCAGCCGGATTTTTTACTTCAAACACATCCTTGGCATTGTAATTTAAATTTCGTCCTTGTTTATAACGCAAGTTTGAATTTGTATTTCGGTCACCCACAATTTTTGATGGTTCTTTTACGTGTACCGTTCCGTGGTCGGTGGTAATAATGACCTTGATCTTTTTCTCAGCCACTTTTTTAAATAGATCAAACAAAGGCGAATGTTCAAACCATGATTTGGTTATGCTTCGGTAACCTACTTCGTTTTCGGCTAATTCACGAATTACTTCCATCTCGGTACGCGCATGACTTAACATGTCTACAAAATTATAAACGATCACGTTTAAGTGATTTTGCAATAAATTGCTGAAATTATCGACCAGTTTTTTTCCCGCGGCAATATTGGTTATTTTATTGTAGGAAAATTTCATGTTCTTGCCTAGCATCTTTAATTGCCCCTCCAAAAATTCTTTTTCATGCATATTCTTGCCTTCATCTTCATCATCGTTAACCCATAGATTGGGATAGCGTTTTTGAATTTCGCTGGGAAGTAAACCTGCGAACAATGCATTTCTTGCATATTGTGTTGCCGATGGTAAAATGGCAAAAAAGGTGTCTTCGCTTTCTTCTTTAAAATATTCGGTAATGATGGGGCGCAATACACGCCATTGATCATACCGTAAATTATCGATCACAAATAAAAATGCCGGTTCAGTTTCAATTTCGGGCATTATTTTTTTCTTGAAAAGGGTATGTGACATAACGGGTGCTTCGCCACCGCGGCCATTTAACCAATTGGCATAATTATCGATGATAAAACGGTTAAATAAATTATTGGCTTCACTTTTTTGCATTTGAAGAATGGAATGCAAGCCCTGGTCTTCGATTTTTTCCAATTCAAGTTCCCAATAAACTAACTTCTTATAAATTGCCGACCATTCCTGAAATGTTCGAACATCCATCAATTCCATGGCAATTTGCCTGAATTGTTGCTGATATTCGGTTCCGGTTTTTTCTGTCATGATCTTTTTACCATCCACATGTTTTTTGATGCTCAGCAGGATCTGATTCGGATTTACGGGTTTTATCAGATAATCGGAAATTTTTCCACCAATGGCACTTTCCATAATGGATTCTTCTTCGCTTTTGGTGATCATGACCACAGGCGTGCTGGGTACGATCTCTTTTATGCGGGTAAGGGTTTCAAGTCCCGAAAGGCCGGGCATATTCTCATCTAAAAAAACTATATCATAGCTGTTTTCGCGTGTAAGTTGAACGGCATCGGCACCATTGTTAACGGTGGTAAGGTCATACCCCTTACCTTGTAAGAACAAAACATGAGGTTTTAAAAGCTCTATTTCATCATCTGCCCAAAGAATCTTAATTTTTTCCATTCCATAAAAGTATTAGCTTTGTAAGTATACAAATTAATTAGCTGTGTCGGCCAAGCAACAAAACAAATTAAAAATATTTAACGATCCTGTATATGGTTTTATTTCAATTCCGCAGGAAATAATTGTACATTTAATAGATCATCCCTATTTTCAGCGGTTAAGGCGCATTCGTCAGTTAGGCATGAGTCACCTCGTATATCCGGGGGCTTTACA
>JAYUZA010000309.1:0-2104 GCA_043752145.1 Flavobacteriales bacterium | reverse complement strand
TCATAAATATGCTTTAGTCTGTCGGCCATGTCCTCCAGTTTATTAAGTTTGATAACACCAAGCGAGAGGAGTTTAGGCGTTTTATTGGTAATATGAATTACACCATAACCCATAACAACGGTTCCGGGGTCAATGCCTAAAATAACACGGTCTTGCAACATTTGGTTAAATTTACGCAAATTAAAGAAAGTACGCAGTGAGTAGTTTTACACTTGTAAACAAAAATACCAACAAATTATCCTGGATAGCGGGTATAGCGGTTTTTGTCTGCTCAATTGCGTATGTCCTCAATACGTTATTTATTGATCCCGCAAAAAATGTCGATTTCGGCATCTTTCGCTCTTTTAACGGTTACAGCATTGTTGGTTTGCTTTTTTTAGTTGTTGCTATTGGTATTGCCAACTGGGCCATCGAATCCTATAAATGGTGGTTCATGGTCAAAAATATTGAAGAGTTAACTTACCGCACGGCAATAAAAAGTGTTTTAACCGGCTTGGCTATTGGTTTTATAACACCTAACCGACTTGGCGATTTTCCCGGTCGCGCCATACAATTTAAAGCACCTGAACGGGGTAAAGTAATTTTAATGAATTTACTCTCGGGTTATTCGCAATTCATTGTCATTTGTTTATTGGCACTTGTATCCATTTTCTTTTTGCCTGTCGACTTCAGTATTTTTTTTGATAACTATCAGCCTTTTAAATTTATCTATATCACATTGTTCGTTTTACTTATTACATACCATGTTTGGTTTTTATTTGCTCCGCAATTTTTTCTGCGCTTATTTTTTAAGGTTCGGTTCTTAAAACGACTCGAAAAGTATTTTACAGGGTTTAGTCCCTTGTCGGCACAGGAAAACGTTAAGATCATTCATTTTTCCATATTGCGTTCGCTGCTGTACACACTTCAGTTAATGCTTATCATTTACTTTTTTGACGATTCGGTTCCTTTGTTCAGTTTGTTTTTATTCATCAATGTATATTTCTTTATTCTTACCATTGCTCCCTCATTCATGTTAAACAAGCTCGGTATTCGTGAGTCAATTTCAGTTATGATTTTTTCGGCCCTTATAGGCAATCCGGTTATTATTGTAGTATCGGTTTTATTGCTTTGGTTGATCAACCAGGTAATTCCAGCCTGTATTGGTGCTTTTATTTTGTTTAACCGCAAAGCAAACTAATGCTCTTCACCATAGGTATATGTATCTTGTCGGTTTACACCTTGTTTATTTTGTTGGCTATGGTAGGTTGGTTATTGCCAAACAAAGGTGTTGAAGGATGGAAATTAAAAGATCGTCCAACGGTTATCGTTCCTTTTCGCAACGAAGAAAAAAACCTTCCTTATTTAGTTTCAAGTTTAAACGCACAAACACTTAAGCCTGCGGTAATTTTTGTGGATGATAGTTCAACCGATTCATTTGTAAGCCAAATTGGTTTGAATGATCATGAGATAATTCTCAATCAGGGTGAAGGAAAAAAAGCAGCATGCGCAACCGGTATTCTTGAAGCGCGTTCAGCATTCCTTTTATTTACCGATGCCGATTGTGTTTTGCAAAACGATCATGTAAAAAATGTTACAGAAGCATATGCCTATTCAAATTTTGATCTTGCCTATGGTCCGGTAATTAATTCCGATGGTGGAAGATCACTGTGGAGTTCTGTTTTTTTTCTTGATCAACTTTCACTCAATGCCGTTGCCCTTGGAACCGGACGTTTAAACATGCATTTATATTGTTCGGGTGCGAATATGGCGGGAAAGAAAAAAACATTGAATGAAGCTACCGATAAACTTTTGCATTCAAAAAACTTGAGTGGAGATGACATTACTTTATTGAATTATTGCAGGCAGCATGAAAAAAAAATAAGATCATTTACGCATAAAAAATTCGTAGTCACTACCAAAGGCCCCGCCACGTTAGTTGAATTTTTAAAGCAACGCCTGCGCTGGGGACAAAAAACGGGAATGAATACAAACCCGCTTTTATTGCTGCTTTCGCTTAGTGTTTTGCTTGGCTCGGCAACGGTAATTTTTAGTTTAATAGCTTCTCTGTCAGGAGCTTGTGTCGAGACTTGGTATTTGTTGCCCTTGGGTAAGTTGCTTATTG
>JAYUZA010000308.1:0-2104 GCA_043752145.1 Flavobacteriales bacterium | reverse complement strand
TGCCGAACCTGCTACAGCACCTGTAATATTTAATAATGCCGAAGTTCCAGTTATTTCACCTGAACCCAACAAGGCCGTTCCTTGTGTTAAAGCTACATCAGCTCCATCAATTCCACCGGTAACGCTTAAAGTGCCGCCATTGGTATAACATGAAGGAGGTGTTACGCTCATGCTTATAGGACTCTTTGTTCTTATCATTGTGCTTGGATCACCAAACAATACCCATGTTTCCATTACTTCACGTCCGGTACTTGTAGGATATTTTTCCAACATGCTAAACTGACCATTATAAAATAATCCGCCAAGCGTACGTTTTAAATTTCCTACTTCAATTTCCGTTAAAATTTTTGACATCTCATCTTCGGTTTCCATTGGTTGCGCCCATGCCATAAGAATAGAAGAACCTGCAGCGCCAATAGCACCTGTTGGTCCACCGGTATTTGAAGCACGCATAAATGTTTCTGTTAAGCACTCACCACCAGGAAAAGTTCCGTTATTACAGGCAACTGAAATAACAAAAGGATATTTACCATAATTGGTTGCCGCATTAATATCGGTATTACTGTAATTGCTGGTTACACAGGTTCCCAATGAACCGTGACCACAATATAGGAATAGCGAAGCGCCTGTTTCCACAGCGCTAGCTACCATTGTGTTGGTTGGGTTTCCGGCTGCATCGGCTCCACCATGGGAAGCGTCATAAAATTCATGTACAGTTGTATATCCGTAAGCCAGTAATTCAGTTCTGATATTGCGCATGTGCGTCCAGTCTGCTTCACCGTCATCGCCAATACCGGCACCTTCGTCAGAAGCAATGCCAATTGAATTGGTATACCAGGTTCCTGCTAAAGGAGTTTTTTCGTATTCCAGTATTTTATTTACCATACTGGTTGCATGTGTTGATGTTTTTGCAGGAAGACGTCCCATTAAAACTTCAGGGTATGAATCAGTACCGGTTAACATTCCGTATTTTGAATCGCTCCATTTAATTTCCGATCCTGCCATCCCTGCATTGTAAGCCGGAATTTGTTCATGGTCGCCAACAAAAAGAACGAACATTAAATTTGGATTCGCAGCATAATAGGTAGAAATATAAGCGGCTATTGCCGATTCAGTTGTACCGGTGGTGGTAGTTGTCACAACTTCGGTACTGATACCGCGTTGCATTTTCCAATCAGCTAAAGGCTGAATAGCTGTTGTACAGCTTGGTTGTGTAATGATCAACATGGTACCTTTTTCTTCAATAGCCGTATAGCGTTGTTGGGGAACATTTGATTCGGTATAATTCAGAAATATATTTTTGTAAAAAGGATTAAGGTTCGACTCAAATTTATTTTCTGTCAGCGAATTTAGACCTAATTTATCGGCATTGGTTGAGATCGTGATCTTCATTTTATGATAAATGCGAAGGATCTTTGTAACCGGGTTATATGCATAAGGATAAACGTGAACACTTGCACCACGAACATTCCTGAAAATAAATGCTTCGTTAATTACAGCGCGTTTGGCAGGAAAAAATTCATTTTTTGTATATGCGTCACCGTAAGTATAAGGAACGGTAGAAGGATCAATGTTACGGGTTAAACTTCCCTTTGAAGGTAAAATATTTACATCGGTATATTCGGTAAAAATTCCAGGTTCAACCGAGATCTGAGGTGTTCCCTCGGCCGGTAAAATCATGGTAAAAGCATATTTTCCCAGATCAGGATTTCCCAATTCCAACATGGGTGTGGTGTTTTTATCAACGATGTTGGTAGCCGATATTGATCCGGCTTCAAGCGATTGAAGAATAAAAAGTCCGTTAGTAAAATCAATGGTGGTAACATTGTTTGTTTGACTTTCAACGGTGAACTGAGCGTTCACGTTAGCTGAAAAAGCCAGGTAAACTAAACATCCGAGGGTAAATTTTTGACGCATATTAAAAGGGTTTGTCCAAATATAATGAAACAAATCCTTTGGTCTATATTAAGTGTGATAAAAATATCGTCAATTCTTGTAAGGCTAGTATGAACGGTTGTTTTTATATGGTTGTCGGTAGTTGGTCCTCAGTTGCAGGCTCTAAAACAAAAAAGCCATCCCAAAAGGACAGCTTTTTTATTAAATT
>JAYUZA010000307.1:0-5644 GCA_043752145.1 Flavobacteriales bacterium | reverse complement strand
AATAATTCGGGCGTAAAATTTTCTGTAAAAAAAATAAGCCCTACAGGTGCAACAAGCTACTCGGTTATACCAGCAACGGTAACCGATACACTGTTCAGCGTTCAGTCGGTTGATGTAGATGCGAGCAATCGTTTATATGTTGCAGGTACAAGAATTGCTGATTACGGAAGTCCTACGGCCAACATTCATTGTGTGGCTCAAAAATTCGGATCATCGGGAAACCTTAATTGGACATATGTTGTTCCTAATTTAGACAGTACTTCATCCTACTCCCAATATTATACAACGGTTAAAAAAGTGTTAGTCGATGCTTCTAACGATGTGTATATTTTCGGAAGCTCCTTAGGAATACTTCCTACCGATTATCAATTTGCTTTTTTAATCAAACTCAATAACAGTGGTGGTGTAATTTGGCGAAAAGAATTCAATAATTTTGATACATTCCAGGAATCAGCAGGCGATATGATGTTCTCTTCAGGAGGAACTATTGTGATGTATACCATTGGAAGCAGTAACCAGGTAGTAAGGCGTATTGATAAGAGCGATGGCAGTACTGTTGATGAAGGCATGTATTATGATTACATGGCCGAAGGAAGAAAAGTTGAAGAAGATATTTTAGGAAATATATTTGTTGCAGGAAACTCTTTTACCGTTGCTACCTTGCGCGATTATGCCATTGCAAAATTCGATTCCAACCTGGATATGGTATGGAGCCAACATTACAGTACTCCATTTGTTGGAAGCGATGAAGTTGCCGATATGAAAGTAACCGCTAACAACCGTATTTATGTGGTTGGTTCGGCTTTCGGCACAGCGGGTATTAATCCCGATTTTAATTTAATTAAATTATGTGATATAGCAGCACCGACCATTTCGTCATCGGGACCATATGCAACACTATGCCCGGGCAGTTCGGTAATTTTAACCACATCAGGAAGCAATTATTTATGGAGCGAAGGATCAACTATGGCAAACATATCGGTAAGCACTGCCGGCAATTATTTTTGTACCGTTTCAAAAAGCGATGGCTGTGCTAAGAATACAGATACCCTTTCTGTATCAATAAAAGCTGCAGCTATAACGCCTGAAATTTGTTTGGTAACAGTTGACGATTCATCAACACACAACATTATTTATTGGGATAAAACTTCCTATGCTGATGTGGATGATTTTAAAATATACCGCGAAGATTTTACCGGTACATATACGCACATTGGCACTGTACCTTACGATAGTTTGAGTGAATATCATGATTATGCAATCAATCCAAACGTTACAACAAAACGCTACAAAATATCGGCTGTTGATACTTGCGGAAGTGAGAGCGCTTTGAGCTTGTATCACAACACCCTTTATTGTACCGATCTTGGTTCAGGACAATTCTTTTGGAACCTTTATGAAATTGAAGCTTCGTCAAATCCGGTTGTAAATTACATTATCATGCGTCAGGATACCATTGGTGGACCATGGAACGATTTAGATTCTACAGCGGGAACACAGCAAACATTGAACGATCCTACCTTTGCCGGTTTCCCTAACGCTTCATGGCGTGTAAAAACATTGTGGAGTATTTCGTGTGATCCAACACGTGCAGGCATCAGTACATCACGATCAAATATCCGAAACAAGAACCTGACCATTACCGATGTGCCAAATGGTTTGGCTAACGGTGAAGGCATTAACGTTTATCCGAATCCGGCCACCAATAGTGTTACCGTAAGTTATAAAGACCTGTTAATATTACCAAGTTCGGTTTCTTTAAAAGATGCCAGCGGACGATTGATAGAGCAAAAAATGCCAACAGGAACGTCAATACAGTTTGATCTTAACAACCTTGAACGCGGATTTTATTTTGTTGAATTGATTACTGAAAGTGGGAAAATTGTAAAACAAGTAATTAAAAACTAAGTATAGGAACTTGAACAGCTTTAGACGGACCCTTTTCATATTTCTATTTTGGATTCCTTTAAAGGTCGTTCCACAACAGTACAATTTCAGGCATTTTACCACCAAAAATGGTTTGGCCAATCCTTTCGTGAACAATATTTTTTGCGATTCAAAAGGATTTATGTGGATGTCAACACAAGGTGGTTTGAGTAAATTTGACGGAAAATTATTTATCAATTATACTTCCAAAGAAGGTTTACCCGGTAGCGATATCCTATGTGTTGCCGAGGATAATGATCATAATTTATGGATCGGCACCAATGGTTTTGGTGTAGCAGTTTTCAATGGTTCGCAATTCAAAACGTATGACACAACCAATGGTTTTGTGAATGATGCTGTTTTTAGTATTTTCAAGGATTCAAAAAACAGACTATGGTTTGCCACCGAAGGAGGTTTAGTACTTTACGAAAACCAAAAATTCAAACGTTTTGGAGTTAAAGACGGATTACCCGATTTGGGGTTTTATTCGATTTGTGAAGACAAAAAAGGAATTCTTTGGTTTGGAAGTAAAGACAACGGCTTAATAAAATATGACGGCAATGTTTTTAAACGTCTTCCTCCTTCTTCGGCACTCGCAAAAATTACTGTTTTTTCTATTTACTGTGATAAATCAGGAAAACTATGGGCGGGTACACCGGGACAAGGACTTTGGATTGAAAAAGACAAGGATTTTGCTTTGATAGAAGATGAAAAATTATCCACCGAATTTATTTCTGCGATAAAGGAAGACGAACATCACAACATGTGGATAGCTACAGATAATCAATTGGTAAAATTAAACGGTAGTAAAAAACAATATTTTACCATTGATAACGGCCTTACCTCAAGTACAATTTATTCATTGGGATTTGATAATGACGGAAAATTATGGGTGGGCACGATTAACGGTTTAAATGTTTTTATCAATGAAGCTTTTACAGGTTTTACCGATAAAAACGGACTTACAAATAACAATACAACCGTATTTTGTCATGATCAGGACGGAGATCTTTTGATTGGCACTGCAGGAAGCGGCTTATTCAATTACGATGGCAACAGTATTAAACAAATTGATATCCCTTTAGCAAATTTGTCGATACTGTGCCTTTTTAGATCAAGTAAAAATGAATTTTACGTAGGGCTTAATAACTCAGAGGACGGAATTTTGGTTTTGGAAAAAAACAAAGGTAAATTTATATTAAAAAAACAAATTAAAAGATTGGGCAGCAAAACGTTTTCAACCGGTTCCGGATTTGTTGAATTACCCGGAGGCGAAATAGCTGTAGCAACCTTTGGTAGCGGGGTGTGGAAATTAGATACTGACGGAACTCAAACAGAATTAAGTGCCGATCCCATATTTGAAAACAAAGATGTGATGACCATTTTTTTAGACTCGAAAAACAATTTATGGATCTCGCTCAATCAGGCAGGCATTATAAAATACGATTTTAAAACATTTAAAAAATTTACCACTAAAGAAGGGCTTGGCGACAATTCGGTATTAAGTATTTGCGAGGATCTTGCAGGAAACATAGTATTTGGTAATTACGAGGGTGGCATAACCATCTACAATGGGAAAAAATTCAAAACCCTTACTAAAGATAATGGTTTGTGTTCAAACAATATACAATCGGTAAGTTGTGATAAAAACGGAAATTTATGGATCGGCACCAACAACGGTTTAAATAAATTAAAGATCGACAACAATTTAAACATCGTATCTATAAAATTATATAACGAATCGAACGGTTTATTAGGAACCGAGATCAATCAAAATGGAATTTATACCGACAAGAACGGATTTTTATGGATCGGCTCCAACCTTGGAATGACACGCTACAATCCGTTTTTTGATTACCGCAACACCACTCCACCCAACATTGTTTTTACCAGTATAAAACTTAATTTTTTGGAACCCGACTGGAAGCAACTGGGAATTAATGTAGACGCAAAAGCAGGTTTACCGGTTGATCCGGTTTTGTCACATAACAACAACCATCTTACATTTTATTTTCAAGCCCTTACCATCGATCAAATTCAGTTTTCATATATGTTAGAGGGGTTAGATGATAAATGGACTCCTTTGAGTAGTAAAAACGAAGCCGATTTCACCAATATTCCACCGGGAGAATATGTTTTAAGAGTCAAGGCAATAAATAGTGACGGAGTTTGGAATAAAAAAGAACTAAGTTTTAAATTTACCATTACCCCACCCTTTTGGCAAACCTGGTGGTTTAGAATTACAGCAGGTATTATCATTATTGGTTTGGTGATTTTTATTATACGTAGGCGTACGGCTCAGTTAGCTAAAGAAAAAGCAATACTGGAACATAAAGTAGCGGTACGCACCAGCGAATTAAGCATTGCTAATTCTCATTTATCAGTTGCGTTGCACGATATTAAAGACAGTATAAATTACGCACAAAAAATTCAACAATCAATCTTACCGAACGACAATGATTTTGCCCTGGTGATGAACGATGCTTTTGTATTGTTTAAACCAAAAGATATTGTAAGTGGCGATTTTTATTGGCTGACCGAGAACGGTGACCATGCTGTTTACGCAACCTGTGATTGTACGGGCCATGGTGTGCCCGGTGGATTTATGACTATGTTGGGAACATCGTTCCTGAATGAAATTGTGAACGAACAAAAAGTGATTGAACCCGGAAGAGTATTGGACCTTATGCGCGAAAAAATTATTGACGCCCTAAAACAAACCGGCACCGAAGGAGAGAACAAAGACGGAATGGACATGGTTATTTGTATGGTGGATAAAAGAACCAATACTTTACACTATGCAGCCGCAAATAATTCGTTTTACATAATTCGCGATAATGCTATTTTGGAAATGAAAGCCGATAAGCAGCCTATCGGATATTTCATCAATCAAAAAGCATTCAAGTCTAATACATTTGCCTTGCAAAAAGGCGATGTGGTATATACCTTTACCGATGGGTATGCCGATCAGTTTGGTGGACCGAACGGAAAAAAATTCAAGTACAAGCAACTTGAAGAATTATTGGTGACTATTCATAAGCAACCAATGCTTGATCAAAAACAACAATTGGATGCAGCTATCGAAAACTGGATGAAAGAATTTGAGCAGGTGGACGATATTTTGTTGATCGGATATAGGGTTAATTGAGTTTTCGAATAAAATCAGCTATACAATACGTTGATTTAAAGCGATCTACGAAAGCTTTCGATTTTCCAAAAACACGAATAAAAATTTAATTACCTTTGCAACTTCTGAGATGGCCCCGTAGCTCAACTGAATAGAGTACTTGACTACGGATCAAGAGGTTAAAGGTTTGAATCCTTTCGGGGTCACGAATAAGAACAAAGTTCACCCTGACGGTCACGTCAGGGTTTTTTGTTTTTATGACATCCACTTAACGCTTGCTTTTAAAAGGATGGAAATGAAAACAAAAACAACTGCGATAGTAGTTGGAAGAACTTGTTCTTTGATTGAGTATGAGTCCCACAGTATCGGGAGGAGCTTTAATCCTTTCAAAAATTCTTCGCCCTTTATTTCTGTTTTTTAAAAAAAAATCATCGAGGGCACCCCGTCCGAATGGACTTTAACAAAAAGGAATTTAAGTTGGCTGGGGGGCTCTTTTAAGAATGGAAGATTGCGTTTTTACTTATCATTAATTTTTCGCAAATTTCAATCCCCCTTTTATCCCGAGGCATCAGGAGGGGTGGCCAAGAAAAA
>JAYUZA010000306.1:0-5649 GCA_043752145.1 Flavobacteriales bacterium | reverse complement strand
AGGTGCTATCAACTTTAAATGTAAAAAAATCTTTATTTATATCGTAATAACCACGGTCTTTCAAATACGCGATCAAACGGGTTCTTTCGGCATCCAGTTTATCAATATCCAACCGGTCCCCTTCTTTTATGAGACTTTCATCCATAATCGATTTAATTTGTTTTAAAAGTTTCTTGTCTTCACTTACAACAAAAAAGGTATCGATATGGTATGGTGAGTTTGTTTGAATTAAATAATACAAATAAACTTTTTTACGCGCGCTGTCAAGCACAATGGAATCTCTTACCTTGTTATTGAAATAGCCTTTTTTGAAAAGATAATTGCTTAAATTTTTTGTTGAGGACTTTACCTTTGATGAATCAAGCAATATGGGTGCCTCACCAACCGAGTTTTTGATCCAGTTGCCTCTTTTTTCTTTTCTTGATGCTTTTAAAGGCAAAAGTTCCTTTCCCTTTTTTAATCTTCGCTTATTTCGTTTATTTAAACGGACATGTTTTTTTTCTGTTTTACGGTGCATTTTTACCGTATCGGGAAGGTTGTATAGCCAAAGGTGAAAGCGGGGTATTCCAAAAATTTTACGGTTTGGCTGTGTTTTAAGTACCGCATCCAGTTCAGCGTTATTCACCTTATCACCGGTAACAATAATCGTGTTTTTTTCGACCAAATATTGCCCCTTAGTAAGTCGCTTCGTGTAATTACAGCCGCTTAAAACCATAGCGGTTAACAACAGGGCGGTAATTAATTTATTTCGAAACAGGGTCAAAAGGACTTTTTTATAGTTAATTTCGTGTTCGCCCGCCTCAACCTTGCTTTTAAGCTTTGGTTTGAGCGTTCGAACACGCAAATATAATGAACACAAGCTTAAGTAAAGGACAAATACAACTTATTAGGGAGCTACATCAAAAAGAGGGCCGAAGATCGCAAGGGCTTTTTATTGTTGAAGGTGAGAAATTATTGAGTGAACTTATAGAGTCGACCTTTAAAATTCAAGCAATTTACCATACTGCAGATTATGATCTTACAATCGTTAAAAAGGCCGGAAATTCGGTTCAAGTAAGTCAAAAAGAGCTGGAACGAATATCAGCCCTTAAATCACCAAATAAGGTTCTTGCAACGGTTATGATACCCGACAGCGTTCCTATTAATTCACATAAGCTCATTTACTGCTGTAATACTCAGGATCCCGGCAATGTGGGTACCATCCTGCGTATTGCAAATTGGTATGGTATAACGGATGTAATCTTTACTGCAGGGTCAGTCGATATTTTTTCGCCAAAAGTCGTTCAAGCCACCATGGGGTCTATTTTTCGCGTAAGTTGTCATTATGACGATAAATTTGACCGGGTGAGGCAGTTAAAACAGGAGGGATACACCATATATGGGGCCGACATGAAGGGAAATGATTTGCGGGAAGTGGGTTTTAAGGATAAATGTGTAATGGTAATGGGTAGCGAATCGCATGGAATTCCCGATGAACTAAAGGAGATAATTGATACGTTTGTGACCATTCCCAAAATGGGTGAATCCGATTCGCTCAACGTTGGCGTGGCTTGTGGAATTATTTGTCAAAAAATGATCTTTAATTAAATTAGTATGAAACCGTAAACGGTTCACGAAATGAAATTCATGAGCACTTTTGAAGAACAAAAACGAAGCGAATAAACGCAGTTCACGAACACAATAGAAGGCAAAAATGCAGTGAGTAATACGTAAAAAAACAAACGATTATGAGTAAAAAAATATTTTGGTTTTTTGGATTTTCGATCTGTTTTTCTTCATGCGGTACCAGCGAAGAAAAAACAAAGGAAGTTGAAGTCGTAAAAACAGATTCGGTTGAAACGAGTACCGTGTTTAGAGATACCATCACCTGTTCAATTGAGCCCATTGACGAAGCTTTTTATTGCAAGCAAGCAAAAGGCATGGGATTTTGTATTGAAAAGGGAAAAGATGGACTAAGGCGTGATTCGCTAACGGAAATTAAGTTACTTAATACAAATTCAAAATTGATAAATAAAAAAGGAAACGATTTGATCATTAATTCAAGTAAAGGCGAAATTAAGTTTACCAACAATCCTGATCATAATTCAGAAGATTTTATTGAGTATCATCTGAGTGAAGTAAATGACAAATTCATAACACTTATTGTTTATTATTATGAGTCGTTTGAATACATGGTTGTAAATACTGAAACAGGCAAATCGTTCAAAACCTGGGGATTTCCGGTCTTTAACAAAGATAAAACAATGGTTATTGTTGGTAATTTTGATTTGATGGCGGGTTTTACCAATAACGGTATTCAGCTTTTTGGGAAGGATTCAACCGGTTGGAATTTAAAAATGCAATGGATAATTGATGATTGGGGACCGGGATATTTGGTATGGATGAATGATTCGGTAATTGTGAGTAAGAAATTTGTTCCTGATGAAACAGATCAGGTTGACGGTGTACGAACCGATTTTGTGAAGATTAATTTACGAAAAGAGAAGCTAAATTAGAATGAAGACAAAGACGTTAAAAAAAAATAAGGTAAATGTAGTTACCCTGGGTTGTTCAAAAAACCTGTACGATTCGGAGGTGTTGATGGGTCAATTAAAAGCTAATAAGTTTGAAGTTGAACATGAAAGTGAGTCTGATGACTCATCCATAATAATTATTAATACCTGTGGATTTATTGATAATGCAAAGCAGGAAAGTATTGATACCATTATTCGGTATACCGATGCAAAAAAGAAGGGTCTTGTAGACAAAGTTTATGTTACAGGATGTTTAAGTGAACGATACAAACCTGATCTGGAAAAAGAAATTCCCGATGTAGACGCGTACTTTGGTACCAGAGATCTGCCTAAATTATTAAAAACGCTCAAAGCAAATTATAAGCAAGAGTTGGTGGGTGAACGATTGTTGACCACACCTTCGCATTACGCTTATTTTAAGATATCAGAGGGTTGTGATCGCCCCTGTTCGTTTTGCGCCATTCCTTTAATGCGTGGCAAGCATATTTCAACACCCATGGAGGACCTGATCGTTCAGGCAAAAAATCTTGCAAAAAACGGAACAAAGGAGTTGCTTATCATTGCACAGGATTCAACCTATTACGGTTTGGATATTTACAAAGAAAGAAAACTGGCCACACTGCTTAATAAACTTTCGGAGGTTGATGGTATTGAATGGTTGCGTTTGCATTACGCTTTTCCCAGCGGATTTCCCGAAGATGTGTTGGACGAAATGGCACGAAATTCAAAAATATGTAATTACCTAGATATTCCCTTGCAGCACATTAGCGATAACATGCTTAAAAGTATGCGCAGAGGAACGACTAAACAAAAAACAATTGATCTCATAAATAAAATGCGTGATAAAGTTCCCGGTTTGGCAATACGCACCACATTAATTTGTGGTTATCCGGGTGAAACGCAAAAAGACCATGAGGAAATGTTGGAGTGGGTTGAGAATTCAAAATTTGACAGATTAGGTGTATTTACGTATTCGCACGAAGAAAACACATCGGCCCACGCCTTAAAAGACGATGTGTCTGCTAAAGTTAAACAACAAAGAGCTAATGCTGTTATGGAAATTCAAATGGGGATCTCGCAAAGTTTAAATGATAACCGTGTTGGTCAAAAACTAAAAGTATTGATCGACCGTAAGGAAAAAACAGGTTATGTAGGACGTTCTGAATTTGATTCACCTGAGGTGGACAACGAAGTTATTATCGAAACAGGCGAGTATTTAAGGGTAGGTGATTTTGCAGACGTTGAAATCACATCAGCAAATGCGTATGATCTAATGGGTAAAATTATTTAAAGTTTGGCAGGCATTTATATTCATATTCCGTATTGTAAACAAGCCTGTACATATTGTGATTTTTATTTTACCACTACATTTTCAAGTCGGGGAAAATTCCTGAATGCTTTGCTAAAAGAAATTGAACTCCAAAAACATTTCTTTTCGGGCAATAAAGTAAACACCATTTATTTTGGCGGAGGAACCCCTTCAATTCTCGAAAAAAAGGAATTATCAGATATTCTGAATGCTCTTCATAAAACGTTTGCTGTTGCAGGTGATGCCGAAATAACCCTTGAAGCAAACCCGGATAATTTAACCGAAGATTATTTAAAGGAATTAAAAGAGGTAGGTGTAAATCGCCTTAGCATAGGGCTTCAATCGTTTAAAGATAGCGAGTTGATCGAAATGAATCGTTCGCATAACGCCTTGCAAAGTACTGAGGCTATAAAAAAAGCTCAGCTGTCGGGATTTGAGAATATTTCCATTGATCTTATTTACGGCACTTCATGGACGAATGAAGAGGAGTGGGCCACTCAATTAGATGAAGTTATTAAATTTAATGTGCAGCATATTTCTTGTTATCAATTAACGGTCGAAGAAAAAACGGTTTTGCATCATAAAATAAAAACAGGAATTATTGCGCAACCGGATGACGAAAGGACCGAAAAGCAATTTTTGATACTTATTGATAAATTACGTGATGCAGGATTTGTGCATTACGAAATTTCGAATTTCGGAAAACCCGAATTTTTCTCGAAACACAATACGGGTTATTGGAAAGATATGGCATACCTCGGATTGGGACCTTCCGCTCATGGATATAACGGCAATAAAAGATATGCCAATGTTGCCAACGTGCATAACTATTGCGAAGCTCTTGAAAAGGGTTCAGCATGGTTTGCGACCGAGGATCTAACCCCAAAGGACATTTACAATGACTTAGTTTTAACAGGGTTAAGAACTGTTTTTGGGATCGGGTTGCCTCTCATCGAAAAAAAGCTTGACCAATCGTTTGTGAATTATTTCCAGCGTAAAGCGCAGCCGTTTATTCAAAGGGGTGATATCATTAAGGAAGGTTATGTTTATCGTTTAAAGGAAGAATCTTTTTTATTTGCTGATAAAATTAGTTCCGAATTATTTTATATTTGATGTATGCCTGATTTTAATAAATATGACCTTAATAAGCCGCTTGATATATCAATTCCATTACGTGCATCGGCCCATAACGTAAGTGCGTGGTATGTTAGTCCGCCCGAAATTAAAGCTGTGGAAAACGGCTCATGGATAGGGGATGTAAGCAGAGGAGGAAGCGTAAATTTTCGCAATATTTTTTTTAATCCGCATGGTCATGGCACCCATACCGAGTGCGTGGGGCATATTTCCAGGGAATTTTATTCGGTCAATCAATGTTTAAAGACATTTTTTTTCAAGGCGTTATTAATAACAGTTGAGCCTCAGCAAAGGGGAGAGGACCGCATTATTTTAGAAAAGCAAATTTCAGCACACAAAAACATGCATGAGTTCGAAGCTTTGGTTATTCGTACCCTCCCAAATGAGAGTGATAAGTTAAGCAAACAATATTCCAACACTAATTTTCCTTATCTGGACGAAAATGCGGCACTTTTTATAAGGCAGCAGGGAATTAAGCATTTATTGATTGACCTGCCTTCGGTTGACAGAGAAGAAGATGGGGGGAAATTGCTTGCACATAAAGCATTTTGGAATTATCCTGAAAATACTCGCTTGGATGCTACCATAACCGAGTTCATTTTTGTTCCGGGTAGCGTTCCGGACGGTGAGTATTTGGCCAATATTCAAATCGCTCCTTTTGAGAACGATGCAAGCCCTTCGAAGCCGGTTCTG
>JAYUZA010000305.1:0-5651 GCA_043752145.1 Flavobacteriales bacterium | reverse complement strand
AGCAACTTTCTTTTCTGTGGTGCAAACTTTAGCTTCACTTTTTTTGCAGCATGAGCCTTTTTTAGCGCACTCACCTTTTTTCTTCGTTGATGATTTTTTCTCATCAGTCTTAGTTGTTTTTTCGTTTTCTGTTCCAAGCGTGTTAGCTGTAACAACTGTAGCACCTAAGAAAGCTACCAATGCAAGACTTAAAAATACTTTTTTCATGTTATGTTTATTTAGTGTTAGTGATTAATCCTCTTTAAAAATACGGAACTTTCGTTTCAATGTTGTATACCGCTCGTCATTTTAACATTAATTACAAAGACAACACCTCTAATCGATTGATTTTCTTTTAGTTTCAATGAATTTCAAACTTAGCACTATCAAGTCATGCATCAATACATCCTGTTCAACAAATGGCACATGTCGCCTGAATTCGGCAAAAGTATGCTGTATTCGCTTTGACGACTTTTCAACATCGCGAAATTCAATTGCCTGACACGCATTCAACATTTCAATGGCTAAAATTCGTTTTGTGTTTTCCAAAACCCTGAAACATTTTGTTGCCGCATTGGCACCCATGCTCACGTGATCTTCCTGTCCGTTTGAAGAATCAATGGTATCAATGCTTGCCGGTGAACACAATTGTTTATTTTGACTTACAATACTTGCAGCAGTATACTGTGGGATCATGAACCCTGAATTTATTCCCGGATTCTTTACCAGGAAAGGAGGCAGGCCTCTTGTGCCCGAAATTAATTTATACACCCTTCGCTCAGAGATGCTTCCAATTTCGGCAATGGCAATGGCCAATGAATCCAATGTAATGGCTAATGGCTGACCATGAAAATTTCCCGCGCTTATGATAAGATCCTCATCAGGAAAAATGGTTGGATTATCACTCACCGAATTTATTTCGGTTGAAAAAACTTTCTCGGCATATTTTATCACATCATAACTTGCTCCATGAACCTGTGGAATACACCTGAACGAATACGGATCCTGCACATGTTCTTTTTTTCCCCCAAACATCTCACTTCCTAAAAGGTTATGCGAAATTTGTTGTGCGGTCATTAATTGACCTTCGTGTGCCCTTAATTTATGTACCAGTTCGTTGAATGGCTCCGGCCGGGCGTCATACGCCTCAATAGAAATAGAGGCAATTAAATTTGCCAAAGCAAACAATTGTTTGGCTTGTTCTACTATCTCAACTCCGTAAGCGCACATGAATTGCGTTCCATTCAACAAGGCAAGACCTTCCTTGGCATCCAGTTTTATGGGTGACAATCCTACCTGTTGAAAAGCGTTTGCTGCAGATGTTCGTTCACCGTTATAAAAAACTTCTCCCAAACCAATTAGCGGTAAGGTTAAATGTGCTAAAGGAGCCAGGTCGCCACTGGCGCCTAAAGAACCCTGCTGATAAATTACCGGAAGTATATTGTTGTTAAACATTTCGTTCAACAATTTTACCGTTTGCAGCTTTACACCGGAATGTCCCAGCGACATGTTAATCATTTTCAAAACCATCATGTGCTTCACAATTTGTGGCGGAACAATATCGCCCATACCACAGGCATGCGATTTCACTAAATTCTCCTGTAATTGCTGCAATTGATCGTTGCTGATTACCGTATCGCATAAAGAACCAAAACCGGTATTGATACCGTAAATAGGTTTAACAGACTCTTTTATTTTTTTATGCAGATACGCGTAACACTTCTCCGTTTTTTTATTGGCAAGTTCACCTGTTTCAAATAAATAATTGTGGTGCACAAGATCAAAGACCCAATGCATATCAATTTTTTCAAGATTATAATTTTTGGTCATATTAATTCAAGGACGGATTTTCGGGAAAATTAGAAATGATCTTATGCTTCTCACCCATTTTTGCTAAAATTGATTCCCATAAATTTTCGTGGTTGGTATTCATGACCTCGTGCTGACTTCCGTTGGCAATGATCCATGAATTTTCTTTAATTTCATTTTCAAGCTGACCAAAGGCCCATCCTGAATAACCTAAAAAGAAACGCACCTGATTTTTTTGAAGGTTTCCTTTTTCGATCAGCATTTTTAACATGTCAAAACTTCCACCCATGTAAACACCTTCTAAAAGCGGAATACTTCCCGGCAAAAGATCGCCAAGCGAATGGATATAATATAAATTATTGGTCTTTACAGGACCACCATTGGCAATACGCGTTTCAAAATGAGGGAAATCATTCATGATATCGTTCAGGTCAATTTGCTCCACATAATGGTTTAGCACAAATCCAAATGTACCTTCTTCGTTGTGTTCGCCAATGAGAATGACCCCGCGGCCAAAATGATCATCTTCCAAAAACGGTTCAGATATCAGTAACCTGCCTTTTTTGGGTTTAAGTCGATTTAATTTATTGAAATCAAACAGATCGTCAATCTTTTTTATTGACATAATTTACTACCTTTTGCCCCAAATTAAAGTATTATTTTGAAAGTAAAACGATAATTTATGAAGAATGAACTGAACGAATTCCTTGGTAATGACCGCAAACAGTTTGAAAAAGGCGAATTATTGGAAAATAATACTCCACAAAACCCTTTTGAGCTGTTTAATTTATGGCTAAAACAGGCCATTGAACAGGAATTGCCCGAGGCTTACGCCATGGTACTTAGCACCAGTGTAAACAATGTTCCTAGTCAAAGGGTGGTGTATGTGCGTGAGGTTTATGAAAACAGTTTTGCCTTTTTTAGCAATTATTTAAGCAAAAAAGGAAACGAAATCGAAAAAAATCCGCAGGCGAGCATTTTATTTTTTTGGCCGCAAATTGAACGTCAAATACGTTTAACAGGGACGATAACCATTGCCAAAAAAGAAATTTCGGATAATTATTTTAATTCACGTCCGCGCAATTCGCAATTGGGCGCATGGGCATCAGAACAAAGTAAAGTAATTGCTTCGCGCGATGTTTTGGATGAGCGAATGAAAGAATTTGAAAAGAAATTTGAAAAAGATGTGCCACGTCCCGAACATTGGGGCGGATATTGCTTTGAGCCCTCAAGCTTTGAATTTTGGCAGGGAAGACCGAGTAGATTGCATGACAGGATATGTTATGAAAAAGCAGGAAATGACTGGAAGAAGTTTAGGATAGCACCATGAAGAAAATCAGAAATATGAAATCAGAAATTAAAAAACACTAAGAATCCAATTCCAAGTCATTCAAGGTTTTCTGATTTCCACTTTCTGATCTCTGATTTCTTTTGTTTTCCTTTTTACCTTAACAAACTAAAATGCCCTCTCTTATCATGCCAGTTATACTGCTGGTCCATGTATCTTAAAAGATAAACATAGGTATCGGTCTTCGCTTTTTTATTATTCAATGTTCCATCCCAACCTTTTAATGGATCGGTAATTACATAAATGATCTCGCCCCAGCGATTAAAAATTGTGAACTCATAACACCTTACATCACGAATGACAGGAAAAAATATTTCGTTAGTTCCATCTCCGTTAGGCGTAAATGCATTGGGAACATAAACAGATTCTTCGGGAACAATGTAAATTGGCACTACAGCCGTATCGGTGCAGCCAAATTGATTGATGACCCATTGTGTAACATTGTACCATCCTGTGTCGGTATATGTGTGCGGAGCATAATCCAACAAGGTTGAATCGCCATCGTCAAAATAAATTATCTGATCAACAATGGGCACCTGCACAATATTAAACACTTCAACCGTTGGTGTTAAAATACTCTGGTATCTTGGCGTTACATTAATAGCTGCATCCGGTGAAATAAATACATGAATCGCACTGTCAACAACCATTGTTTGCGTGGTAATACAAATGGTATCGATCCAAATTGTGAGCGACAAATTAAAATAACCGGTATCGTAATACGTATGCACAGGGTTTTGAGCGTGTGATGAGTCACCGTCACCAAAACTCCATGAGTAATATATTGGCGACCATGATAAACTTGAATCGGAAAACTGGATCGTATAAGGTTCGCATGCTAAAACATCGGGATACGAGAAATCTACCAAAGGCATAGGATAAACAATTAAAGTATCGGAATACGTTTCGGTACAACCAAATTCGGTAACGGTTGCAGTAGCGATATATTTTCCACTATCGGCATAACTTATATTTCCCACCGGATTACCGGATAAAAAAGGAGTGTTTGCACTGGGCAAGGACCATGAAACATTTGCATTGGAGGTAATATTACCATAAGCCAAAAGATCGAATGAATTGGTGGTAATACATTGTGCAACTGGTTGGTCAAAAGCAATGCTCAAAGGTAAATGTACACTGAATGGAACAATGGTAGTGTCGGCACAAACCGTACCGGGATTGGCAATAAGCGTAACGTAATATGTGCCCGTATCGGGATATATATAACTTGGATTCATCAACGAAGAAACATCCGATGTTGTGGAAGTGTCACCAAAATCCCATAAATAATTTGTTGCGTTTATTGAATTATTGGTAAAATCAAGTGTAAGTCCCGAACAAAGTTGCACTGCCGATTGTGGTACAATAATGGATGAAATGGAAATAATACAAGGCACAACATTGATCTGAAATTCGCGCAAGGCTTCTGACAGAAAAATACCACCCCTGAATTCCTGGACCCTTACCGCATAAACGTATATCCCCAGTACGTTAGGCATACAAGTTAATACACCTGTAACAGGATCAATTGTAAGCGGTGGTGTTCCGTTTATCTGATTAGTTTGACTGAATCCCACCTGCCATGCCAATGGCACATAGGGTGGAGGATCTGATGGATTTGGGCTTGGCGCACCTGTAGTTCCGCCCTCATAGGGAGTATAAAATGAATAAACCAATGAATCACCGTCAGGATCGGTGGCACTGTGGTTGAAAGTAAAATTATCGCTTTCACAAATTACCAATGGCGGCAAACTACTGAAACGCGGACTGCTTTGACACCCCACTATTGAAGGATCGGCAATGCGAATAAAAAATGTTGCGCCTACACTGCTTGGATTCAATAAATTTAAAATGGTTGAATTCCTGCAACAACGTTGATATACGATGGTATAACCTCCGGGGGTCGGTGGTAAATTAACGATGGTGATATACGTTGCCATTTCAATGCACTGTGGTGGTGGAATCAAACACGGATTATTGGAAACAGTTGGAAGATTAACGGGTACTACCAATGGAATATCAATAACAGTAAATAAATTATTGGCGCCATCGTAAATTGTAAGCGGCAAAGGGTCGTCAAAAGGAGCGTTGGCAGTGCTGCTGCAGTCACGGTAAACTTTTACGGTAATTCGGTAATTATTTCCTCCCAAACAATCATAGTAAACCTCTCCGCCCACAATGTGCGTTGAATTTACCGAAGAGATCATCGATAAAACCAGCATTAAAAATAAAAATAGACGCATTACGTGTTATTGGCAACATAGCTAAGATACGCTATAGGAACTAAAGCATGTTAACGAAATGATAAACATGCTTGTTTTCTTAACGAACGGTAAGAGGCGCTAAAATTGTTGAAATCCGGGGGTTAAAAATCACCCCTGTGTTGATACAAGAGGTCGCGCCATTGCTCGAAAATGGGAGTTTTTGCCTTGGTTTCATGGTTATAACACACAATTACACTTTGGCCTTTGGCTTTTAAATGTGTTTCAAGGCCGTTCTTGGTAATTTATTTATA
>JAYUZA010000304.1:0-2112 GCA_043752145.1 Flavobacteriales bacterium | reverse complement strand
GAATTTGCGGTTCGGCTAATGTTGGCGATATTGTTTTTTACGGAAACCATTCCTGTCACATTTCCGTCTTGTTGTATGGCAATAAGTGTTCCTGTATTGAGTATTGAGCCTGTAGAGGTATTAAAGTTGTTAGATTCGATTATTATGGAAATCGAAGGAGCGCTTACATTCAAATAGGTTACCGGTGTTGCATTAAAAAAGCCTCCGCCTGAGGTTTGTTGCTGAATGCTTATAGTATTGGATTTTACTACAAGGGTGGTGCATGGACCCGCTGCATTAATGGCAACTACGTTACTTGTTAACCCGGCACCAACAGCAGTTTGATTAATGGATATTGTATTTCCCTGTATTGTGTTGTTTTCAAAAGTATAATCGGCTTTTATGGCTGTTGCATCTGCTCCAGCACCGGAGGTGGATTGTGTTAGTGTGATGATATTGTTATTCGTAATAATTTTTGCGGAATTTGTTCCGAGCCCTACATCGATTCCTGTAATGGCTCCGGGCCCCATATTGGTCATGGTAATGGTATTGTTACTGATATTTGTGGTATAAGAAGCTGTTGACGCTGCGCCTGTTGTTAAAACTGCCGTGCTTGTCTGAGTAAAGCCGGCAACGGTACTAATTGTATTGTAGTGAATATTATTTCCGGCTCCGTTAACAAATACAATTCCGCCTTTTTTTGCTGTTATGAAACCCGGCCAAAAGGTAAAATTCGCAGCACTATTACAACCATAAGTGATGTTATTCCCAAGTCCTGAAATATTCAAGCCGATAGTATTTGTTTCGATCTTGGTTGATGACAGCGCAGGGCATAACATATAAATTCCGTACGCAACGCTGGAAATAGTGTTGGAATGAAAAGTGTTATTTGAATTGGTGCCATAATTATTGATGGCGGCTCCTCCTAATCCATTGGCATTTGAATTGGAAGTTGAAAAGATGCCAATACCATTTTGATATGCACCGTTAAGGGTTATGGTGCAGTTTTTGATCGTATTATTTCTTGCGCCATCTGTATTGTTAAAGTAAAAAAAAGCAACACCAAATTCGGTCACATTGTTGGTGGCAAGTGTTGTGATGGTGTTATACGGATTTTCCATAATGAAAAAATCGCTTATGGTTATGTAATCGGCACCGATCAATCTAAAAATCGCATCTTTTTGACTTCCGCTTGGTTGCCCTTCAGGAGCTTTAAAGATCGGATTGGCACCGGTGGTACCGTTTTTAATAAATTCAATGGGTTCGGCAACAGTTCCACTCGTTGTAATTTCATAACCGCCAAACGGAGCAATTTCAGTGTATCCGGCATCTACTTTCACCGTAATTTTTCCTGTAAACATATGTGCATTGATAGCATCAATAGCCAATTTCATTGTTAAAAATGTAGCGGTGCCCGAAGTGCCTGTTGAAGTCACTGTGATTGGATCTACTGCTTTAAGATTTGTCACGTTTAACATAAGAACGCAAAACAAACACATAAGCTTAACGCTTTTGGACTTCCTTATTTTTTTCATAATTGAAAATGGTTTTTAACGAAATTAATGCGGTGAAAAATGAAAGATCAAAAATTCCAGGTAAACTTCCTCGGAATTGCTTTATAAGCCAAACGATACATGATCTTGGTATCGGTTAGTTTTCCGGTTCTGGTTATATCAACGATCAATACACCGTTTTTGTACGAAACAATGCGTGAATAAGCGATTTCGCCATAGAAACTTGATTGTAAAAAGGTGGATAACTTATATACTTTTAATTTATCATAGGTTTGACACGATGCTTTTGTAAAACTGGTTGTGGTTACATAGGAATCATCGGTTTTGAATTTTTTTAAACTGAATTCGGCTTTCACACCATCACTCATGATCCTGAAAAAATTGAATTGGTATTGTGATGAAGCTTCATCCTTAAATAAGTCGCTTGCGAAATTATCAGAGTAATCCTTGTCGTGATAACCGTATCCGCCCAGCTCTATCCAGTCGTATTTCCTCAACGTATCCATCAATGTTAATGGAATGGCACCGGGTTTCATTGCCAAAAGTTCGGCTTGCTTTGGTAATTTACCAAAACATTGCTCTTTCACAAGAGCGAAGTATTCGTTACCGGGTTGGTCGG
>JAYUZA010000303.1:0-2115 GCA_043752145.1 Flavobacteriales bacterium | reverse complement strand
AGTATTCTTGAAGTCGATCTTACGACCTAAACTATCTGTCATTTGTCCGTCATCCAATGCCTGAAGCAACAAGTTAAATACATCAGGATGGGCTTTTTCAATCTCATCGAGAAGAACAACTGCATATGGACGGCGACGAACTTTTTCAGTTAATTGTCCACCTTCTTCATATCCTACATATCCCGGAGGCGCACCAATTAAACGCGATACAGCAAATTTTTCCATGTACTCACTCATGTCAATACGTATCAATGCTTCATCACTATCAAATAAATATTTTGCAAGTTCTTTTGCTAATTGCGTTTTTCCAACACCTGTAGGTCCCATAAAAATAAAAGAACCAATTGGTTTATTTGGATCTTTTAATCCGGCACGGTTACGTTGAATGGCTTTTACAACCTTTAATACGGCTTCGTCCTGACCAATAACTTTTCCTCTTAACTGATCGGCCATTAACATTAAACGTCCGCTTTCTTTTTGTGCAATACGTTGTACAGGAATTCCTGTCATTTGCGCCACAACTTCGGCAACGTTATCTTCGCTTACGGAAATACGGTGCGATTTGGATTCTTCTTCCCATTTCTTTTTAGCCGTTTCCAATTGCTCCTGCAACTGGCGTTCGGTATCTCTTAAACGGGCAGCTTCTTCGTATTTTTGACTGCGAACAACGTTATTTTTTTCTTCCTTGATATCTTCAATTTTCTTTTCAATGTCCAAAATATCCTTGGGTACATTGATGTTTGAGATATGCACACGTGAACCAACTTCATCTAAAGCATCAATAGCTTTATCGGGTAAATGACGGTCGGTAATATACCTTGCCGTTAATTTTACACAAGCGTCAATGGCTTCTTTTGTATAGGTAACGTTGTGATGATCTTCGTATTTTTCCTTGATGTTGGTAAGGATCTGAATTGTTTCATCAATGGTGGTTGGATCAACCAGCACTTTTTGGAACCTGCGTTCCAAAGCACCATCTTTTTCGATGTACTGACGGTATTCATCAAGTGTTGTAGCACCAATACATTGTATCTCGCCACGCGCTAAAGCGGGTTTGAACATGTTTGAAGCATCCAACGATCCTGAAGCACCACCGGCACCAATAATGGTATGAATTTCATCAATGAAAAGAATCACATCAGGCGATTTTTCCAATTCGTTCATAACAGCTTTCATACGCTCTTCGAATTGACCACGGTATTTTGTACCGGCAACTAACGAGGCAAGGTCTAACGACACTACACGTTTATTGAAAAGCAAGCGCGAAACTTTACGTTTTACAATTCTAAGGGCAAGACCTTCGGCAATGGCTGATTTTCCCACGCCCGGTTCACCAATTAAAATTGGATTATTCTTTTTTCTACGGCTTAAGATCTGGCAAACGCGTTCAATTTCGCTGTCACGACCAACGATCGGATCAAGTTTAGCTTCTTCGGCCATTTTTGTAAGGTCGCGACCAAAATTATCCAATACAGGAGTTTTTGATTTGCTGTCGGGCTTGCGTGCACCTGCGCCTGAGAACGAGTCTCCACCTGCATCCTCATCGTCATCGGCAGGATTGTTAGGTAGTTCGGCTCTTGGTGTTTTACGGGGTAATTCGTTTTCTTCCTGCATCATGTTGATAAATTCGGTTTTTATTATTTCGTAATCGACATTCATTTTTTTGAGGACCTGTGTGGCAACATTGTCATCTTCTTTCAAGATAGCTAACAATAAATGCTCGGTTCCTATCATTTCACTTTTAAAGATCTTGGCTTCCAAAAGTGTATATTTTAAAACTTTTTCCGACTGTTTTAAGAGTGGAAGAGTGCCTAAATTGAGCGTTTTTGATTTACCGGGAGTCAACGATTTTTCAATGAGCCTGCGCAGCTCTTTCAAATCCATTCCCAGGTTGCGCATAGCTTTAACAGCTTTGCCTTCACCCTCGCGAATAAGACCTAAAAGCAGGTGTTCAACTCCAATGTAATCGTGCCCCAATCGCAAAGCTTCCTCTCTGCTAAAGGTAATTACATCCTTAACTCGTGGCGAAAACTTATCCATACAATATTTACCTTTTTAAAATTAAATAACTAAAATCAAATATAACACTAATGAGCATTTGAACGCATTTTTTAC
>JAYUZA010000302.1:0-5661 GCA_043752145.1 Flavobacteriales bacterium | reverse complement strand
TCAAGAGCCAATATGAATTATATTACGGTACAACGCTTATTGTTTTAACAATTAACACATCTTTCATAGTTTTAAGTTCCTGTAATTTTCACAATAAACACTTAATTTGATTTCGTTGAGTTAAATTTCATGTGATATTACATCAATAACCTTGCATAATGAAATCAAGGTTATTTTTTTTCCTATCACTTGCCGCGTATTTTTCGACCGCGCAAACAACAATTATACCCGTTGGGTCTTCATGGAAGTACCAGGATCTGGGTCTGGATCTTGGTACTTCATGGACAAGTGCTGCATACAGTGATGCCGCTTGGGCAAGTGGTAACGCTGAATTTGGGTATGGAGAAGGAGATGAAAATACTGTTGTTAGTTACGGTCCCAGCAGCAGCGATAAATATATTACAACTTATTTTCGAAAAACTTTTTTTATTGCCAGCGTTTCTGCTTACACCAGTATTGAACTAAATATTTTAAGGGATGATGGCGCAGTAATTTATGTTAATGGTGTTGAAGTTATAAAAACCAATATGCCTTCGGGCAGTATATTTTATAATACACTTGCATCGGGTACAATTGCCTGGCCTTTTGAGGATGACTGGCATATCTACACAATTAGTCCATTATACCTTGTAAATGGCAATAATGTTATAAGTGTTGAAATTCACCAGGATGATAATTCAAGTTCTGATATAAGTTTTGATCTTGAGTTAAAGGGATTTTCATCGCCTTCAACCGCTCAAATCGTTCGCGGTCCTTATTTGCAACAGGCTACTTCGGGCAGCATGATCGTTAAATGGCGCACCGATATTGCCTGCGATGCAGTTCTTGATTTTGGTTTATCTCCAACTTCTCTTACTTCAACAATATCAGATCCGGCATTTACTACTGAACATGAAATTCTTGTTACCGGATTAAGCCCTTCCCAAAAATATTTTTATCAGATCTCAAATTCTTCATTGGGCTTGTCAACCCCATCTGATTCCATTTTTTTTAAAACAGCTCCTGTTGTTGGTACAGTTGGTAAATATAGTTTTTGGGTAATTGGCGATGCAGGAACGGGAAACAATAATCAGCGCGCAACGCGTAATGGTTTTACAACGTATAATCAAACAAAAGATGTGGACGGTTGGATATGGCTTGGCGATAATGCATATGATGGTGGATTTGACAGTGAATATCAAAGCAATGTTTTTTCAAATAATACGTATGAAGAATTGCTAAAAAAAATAGTTGTTTGGCCGGCTCCCGGTAATCATGATTATAATAATCATATACCATTTTCGCCCGCGCCCGCATATTATGATATTTTTACTTTGCCGGCTTCAGGTGAATGTGGCGGACTTGCATCGGGTACCGAAAAATATTATTCATACAATTACGGAAATATTCATTTTGTAGTAATGGATTCGTTTGACGAGGATCGTGATGCTACAGCACCAATGGCCTCCTGGTTATCGGCCGATCTTGCCTCAAATACATTGCCATGGATAATTGCGTATTGGCATCATCCTCCTTATACAAAGGGTTCTCACGATTCAGATAATCCGATCTTTATTGATGGCGAATTGGTTGATATGCGCGAAAATATTTTGCCAATTCTTGAAAATTATGGTGTTGACCTTGTGCTTAACGGACATTCGCATAGTTATGAACGAAGTAAATTAATAGATGGTCATTATGGTTATTCAAGCTCCTTTAATGCAAGTCACATTAAGGATGGATCAACCGGAAATTGCATAGATGATTGTCCGTATGTAAAAAAAACGCTCTCTGGTTCCGCTCATAAAGGAACTGTTTATGCTGTTGTAGGGTGTTCAGGTAAATTAAGTTCAGTTGACAGCGGATGGCCTCACCCCGTTATGATCAATTCTGAAGAAAATGAATTGGGTTCCCTGGTAATTGACATTGAAGACAATCGGCTGGACGCAAAATACATTAAAACCGATGGAACAATTTATGATCAGTTCACCATAATTAAGGACCCTGAGCAAAATTTACTTTATCAGGTTTGCCCTGGCGATGAAATTGTATTGTATCCGTCATGGCCCGGTGAATATGTTTGGCAACCATCCAGCGCAACAAGTGATTCGCTAACTGTAACTGCCATTTTAAATACATTTTATTTTGTTACCGATTCGCTAAATTGTTTAAAGGACACATTTAACATTGAAATTCTTCCAAGTCCGCCCTGCACCTCAATTACTTCAATGTTAAATGGTAAGGAAATGAATGACGAAGTAATCTTCATCGTAACAACAACGAATCAACTTATTATTAATTGCGAAACCGAAGTGGCCTCACCGTCACCGATAATTATTGTTGATGCAGGGGGAAAAATTGTTTATTCGAACCAATTAGAAATAAAACAAGGATTCAACCATTTCACAATGGATATGAGCTTATTCACCGGTGGATTTTACATCGTTTCGGTTACACACAACAATAAGCAGTTCAAGCGTAAACTAATTATTACAAAATAATAAAATGAAAAGGATCTTTTTACTTTGCACGGTATTTCTATACAACTTAAATGGTAAAGCTCAGTGTGACACAACCACCATTACAGGAAATTTAATAATTTCTTCTGATATGTTTTTATCGGGTATAATAAACGTATCGGGTACATTTCAAATTAATGCGGGCGTAACGGTTTACGTTATGCCATACAGTGTCGATAATTGCGGAAAGCTTATCGTAAATGCCCAGGAAATAAATATTTGGGGAAACATAAATGGCGATCACTCAGGTTATCCCGGTGGTCAACCGGGTTTTGGCGGAACGATCGTTTCCAGCTTAACAGGCGATCTTGGAGCTATTGACAATTGCAGCAATAAGGATAATACGGGTCAAATCACTGTTCAGGCCGGGCAAGGTGGAACTAACGGATCGGGTAGTGGGGCAGGATTAGCAGGTTTAAGCGGCACCAATGGCAGCGGGCCCAAACAGCAATGCTTAACTTCAAATGATGAAGCTGGAATGATCGGAAGCGCAGGAGGAGCCGGTGGTGGTGGTGGTGGAAGTTATGGTGGAGCAGGTTCGGTTTCTCAAAAAGGTGGCGATGGAACAGATTATTATAGCACCAGTGGTGTAAACGTTAGTACAGGCTTTGTTGTTATGGGAGGAAACGGTGGTACAGGCGGAAATCCCGGGACCGTTTACGGAACTTTTAGCGGAAATGATATTGATGCAGGTTCGGGCGGAGCAGGATCGGGTGGAGGCGGCCGGTCATATGAAACGGGTTTAGCCGGAAATGCAGGCGGTAGTGGTGGTGCAATGATAACACTCAACGCAACAGATATTTTAGTTGTTAGCGGAATTATTTCGGTTAATGGCGAAGATGGAAAAAACGGTGGCAATGCAGGCAATGGTGGTGAATCACCTAAATGTTGTTCTGACGGATGTGATGATTGTGGCGAAGCAACACTGTCATGTGGCGCAGGAGGAGGATCAGGTTCAGGCGGAGGTTCGGGTGGAGGAATTTTATTGATATGCGATAACTATGCAAATATAACAGGAGCATTAAACGCAAATGGTGGCGATGGTGGATTTGGTGGAGGTAAGGGGAACGGAACTTCCTGTACATATGATGCAGGGTTATTTTGCGGATCAGATCAAACAATAACCAGCGGTGATGGTTTTGATGGAGGAAAAGGTGGAGCCGGTGGTGGCGGAAGAATTAAAATTATTGTAAACGAATGTTCAACGTCAATGGTAACACCAACTACTTCGGTAAGCGCAGGAAGTTCGATAAGTGTAGCATCTGATGGAACATATTATTTAAATTGTAATTTTTTATGGGTTGAAGAACTTGAGGACACCGAACCATTCAGTATATATCCTAATCCAACGTCTGATTTTTTAACCATTGATTTTTCTTCAATTATTTCGGGTTATGTTTTCATGTTAGATGTTGATGGCAAAGTCATATTTGCAAAACATGTAAACGGAATAAACGAACGAATTGATATTTCATCTTTTCCGAGTGGGATCTATTTAGTTCAGTTCGTTTCCAATGGAAAAACTGCGACAAAAAAAGTTGTTAAAAAATAGAACACACTTAAGCCTGCAAAAACCCTATGAACAAATTATTTATTATAAGTCTTGCGTTGATCTTATCAATTCAAGTATGTGCTCAAAACCGTGAATTACCGGTTGAACCATGCATGGCGCCTTTTTACCATGGTGTTGCTTCGGGCGATCCATTGCATGACCGCGTAATTATATGGACGCGCATTACACCCGATACAAGTTTTACATCCCCGGTAATTGTTCAATGGCGTATGGCAACCGATACAGGTATGACAAGCATCGTTAGTTCGGGAAGCGTTATAACAACGCTGGTGAAGGATTATACTGTAAAAGTTGATGTTGTTGGCTTATCACCAAATACATTTTATTTTTATGAGTTCAGCGGCTTGGGAGCAAATTCAATTCGTGGTCGCACCAAAACGGCCCATTTGAGTACTGCCGACAGTGTTCGTTTTGGAATTGTTTCATGTGCAAATCTTGAAGCCGGTTATTTTAATGTTTATGGTAGTCTTGCTCAGCGCAACGATATTGATGCGGTAATTTGTTTGGGAGATTATATTTACGAATACGAAGCCGGTGGTTATGCATTTAATGCAACGGTAAACCGCCATTGGGATCCGTTGAACGAAATTATTTCATTGGCCGATTACCGTATGCGTTATTCAACATATCATTTAGATCCGGATCTGCGAAAGTGTCATCAGCAATATCCCTTTATTTGTGTTTGGGATGATCATGAAACTGCAAATGATGCCTATGAAACCGGTGCAGAAAATCACGATGCAATAACGGAAGGAAGTTTTGCGGTTCGAAAACAATGTGCGCAACAAGCATATTTTGAATGGTTGCCTATTCGCGTGACCGGTACAACCGATCCGTATCAGATCTTTAGAAATATAAAGTATGGAGATCTTGTTGAATTAATTATGTTGGACACGCGTTTGCATGGTCGCGATATTCAGGCCGGAACGACAGGTGCAGTCGTAACCGATATAGATCGTCAATTATTGGGAACCGATCAGTTTACATGGCTGGGAAATCGTTTGGATTCGACTTCATCGCAATGGAAAGTATTGGCGCAACAAGTTATGATGGCACCACTCACTGTATTTGGCACAGCGGTTAACGAAGATCAATGGGACGGTTATCCTGCCGAACGTGACCGCGTTTTTAATCATATCCTTGGAAATAATATTAAAGATGTAGTAGTTATTACGGGCGATATTCATTCATCGTGGGCAAATGATCTGCCAACAGCATCTTACAATCCAACAACAGGTGCAGGTTCAGTCGGTGTTGAATTTGTTACACCTTCGGTAACATCTCCGGGAATGAGTATTGCGGGTGGCTCAACAGTTATAATGGCAAGCAATCCACATATGAAATTTGTTGATCTCTCACAACATGGTTACACTATTCTTGATATGAATTTAACGCGGGCGCAAAGCGACTGGTATTTTGTAAGTACGATTGACGCTTCCTCAACAGCATTCTCCTATGAAACTTCGTTTTACACAAATCACCTGGAGCGTTTTTTGAATTCAGGTGCGGCTGCAGCAATACCTCGCGGGCAATTAAATTATGTGCAAGCCCCCCTATGCCCCCGCCCCGTGACAACAGGAATAAGCAATG
>JAYUZA010000301.1:0-2117 GCA_043752145.1 Flavobacteriales bacterium | reverse complement strand
GCGTTTTTATCCCAATTGGAAAATAACGGTTCCTGTACTTTTTGGGTTTGTAGTTTTTTGGTCGTTTTTTCTCACCACATTCGGACATTATATTTTTGAAGCACTTGGATGGCATCAGTAGAACTGGTCATATTTGATCTTGATAATACGATTTGGGATTTTGAAACCAATTCAAAAGATGCCCTTGTTGAATTGTACCATGGTATTAAAACCGATCATGGGCTTGATCATGAGTTTGATTTTTTTCATTCGAATTATGTTGAAATAAATTATAAGTGCTGGTCCGATTATGAGAAGGGGTTAATCAATAAACATCAATTGCGTTACGGACGGTTTTATGACGCCTTTGCGCGCACCAATTTTCATGACCGAAGAATTATTGATGGCGTTGCCGACCGGTATGTAGAGATAAGCAGAACAAAAACTGTTGTGTTTGACGGCACCTACGAAATTTTGGAGTATTTAAGTAAAAAGTATAAGCTTGCCATTATTACCAATGGGTTTAGTGAAGTTGTTGAACACAAAATGCGTAATTGTAAGTTAGATGCGTATTTTAGCCACGTACAAACATCTGAAGATGCCGGGGTCCAAAAACCTCATGTAAAAATATTTGAATTGGTCATGCAAAAATTTTCGGCATTACCAAGTCAATCCATTATGGTGGGCGATAATCTTGAAACAGATATTGCCGGAGGTAAAAATGCCGGAATGCGAACTATCTTGTTTGACCCAAAGAATCAGCACGTAAATTACAGCGATGTAAAAATTAATAATTTAACGGAATTAACTAAACATTTATAATTATGAGTGAGGCATATGTTGTTAACGGAGTAAGAACGGCTATTGGTAGCTTTGGCGGTTCACTTTCAGCGGTAAGAGCCGATGATTTGGCTGCCATAGTGCTTAAAGCGTTAGTTGAGAAAAACCCTTCGGTTGATTTTTCACAAATTGAAGATGTTATTATGGGTTGCGCCAATCAAGCAGGAGAAGACAATAGAAATATTGCCCGTATGGCTTTGTTATTGGCCGGTTTGCCTGTAAATGTACCGGGCGAAACAGTGAATCGTTTATGTGCCTCGGGAATGGGTGCTGTAGTAAGCGCTTCACGCGCCATACAAACAGGTAATGGTGATTTTTATATTGCCGGTGGAATTGAACACATGACACGAGCACCTTGGGTGATGTCAAAAGCAAGTTCGGCATTTGGGAGAGATTCGCAATTATTTGATTCAAGTTTTGGATGGAGATTTGTTAATCCAAAAATGAAAGAGCTTTATGGTGTTGATGCAATGGGTGAAACTGCCGAAAATTTAGTGGAGAAATTCAATATATCGCGTGACGATCAGGATAAATTCGCTTTGTGGAGCCAGCAAAAAGCCGCTAAGGCCATTGCAAGCGGACGATTGGCCGAAGAAATTATTTCGGTATTTATAGCGCAACGTAAAGGCAATCCTATAGAATTTAAGACCGATGAATTTTCAAAAGCATCAACAACGCTTGAGGGATTAAAATCATTAAAGCCTGCCTTCAAAAAAGAGGGTAGTGTAACAGCAGGAAACGCATCAGGATTGAATGATGGTGCCGCGGCTTTATTATTGGCAAGTGATAACGGAGTTAAAACAAAAAATTTAAAGCCATTGGCAAGAATTGTTTCAGCAGCTGTTTCAGGTGTTGAGCCACGCATTATGGGAATTGGTCCGGTTGAAGCAAGTAAGAAAGCGTTAAAACGTGCCGGTTTGACATTAGATAAAATGGATATTCTTGAATTGAATGAGGCTTTTGCGTCACAGGTTTTGGCTTGTACACGTGAACTTGGTTTGCAGGATAACGATCCAAGAATAAATGTTAACGGAGGCGCTATCGCATTAGGACATCCGCTTGGCATGAGTGGTTCGCGGTTGATATTAACTGCGGCTATTGAATTGCATAAGCGCAATGTACGTTATGCCTTGTGCACAATGTGTATTGGCGTTGGCCAGGGTTACGCGGTTGTGTTGGAAAAATGCTGATTTTAGTTGTCAGGAAGAAACTATTTGATCAAACTCAATTGAGCACGTCTGTTTAGTGCATGTTGTGTGTCATCACAGTTAACATTATCATCACAGGTGTTAACCGGA
>JAYUZA010000300.1:0-2118 GCA_043752145.1 Flavobacteriales bacterium | reverse complement strand
TTGTTTGTGACGGTGTTTTAGGTATTAATGAGTTTAAAAACAAAGAAATTCATTTTAATATAAAACAAGGATTCTTTTTCATTAAGTAATGTTGGGTTCCCTCTAAAACCTCCTCGTTTGCTCAAGAACCTGGTCCCTTTTGACTCTTTTCCATTAACTTTTAACTATTGACCTTTTAATAAATATTAGCATTTACTTTTGTTACCAAAGCTTTAAAATGGCGTTATTTGTTAAACACGCTCATGCCCACACCCTAACTCCCTAACTCCCGAATAACGAATAACCAATAACAGATAACGCCCTGAACCAAAACCTTGATATATCGCTAGTAATCCCCTTATTTAACGAGGATGAATCATTGCCCGAATTGTGTTCGTGGATAAAGCGTGTATGCGATGAGCATAAGTTCTCGTATGAAGTTTTGTTGATAGACGATGGGAGTACAGATAAGAGTTGGGAAATTATTGAACAGCTTGCGGCTTCAAATCCAAGTGTAAAAGGCATTAAATTCAGGCGTAATTACGGTAAGTCGGCAGCATTACAGGTAGGTTTTGAGGCCTGTAACGGAAAAGTGGTTATTACCATGGATGCCGACCTGCAGGACAGCCCCGATGAAATTCCTGAATTATTTAAAATGATCACTGTTGATGGATTTGACCTGGTGAGCGGCTGGAAAGAAAAACGGTATGATCCTATTACCAAAACACTTCCAACCAAATTATTTAATTGGGCAACACGCAGAATGAGTGGAATTAAATTGCATGATTTCAATTGCGGTTTAAAAGCGTATAGCTCAAAAGTTGTAAAGAATATCGAAGTTATTGGTGAAATGCACCGTTACATTCCCGTAATTGCAAAGTGGGCAGGATTTAAAAAGATAGGTGAAAAATCGGTTGCGCACCAAGCGCGTAAATACGGAAAATCAAAATTTGGTTTGGAACGATTTGTGAATGGGTTCCTGGATCTTTTCACCATTACATTCATCAGTAAGTTTGGAAAAAAGCCAATGCACTTTTTCGGAGCCCTTGGAACTATCATGTTCATCATCGGTTTTATATTATTTATGTGGATGGGTATTGATAAATTGTTTTTTAATATCGATGGAAAATTATTAGCGCAACGCACCGAATTTTTTATAGCTATCACCACAATGATCATGGGTTCACTCTTTTTCATTGGTGGGTTTTTGGCCGAATTAGTTATACGCAATTCACCCGAACGTGGTAAGTACGCAATCGAAGAGAAGATCGGACTTTAAACCTTAAACCTTAAATTTAGCATGTCGATAATAGTAAAAGATCTAACTAAAATTTACGGCCAGCAAAGGGCTATTGACAATATTTCATTTGAAATTAAAGCCGGTGAAGTAGTTGGATTTTTGGGCCCAAATGGTGCAGGAAAATCAACGACCATGAAAATTCTTACCTGTTTTATTCCGCCTTCATCGGGCGAAGCATCGGTTTGTGGAATTAAAGTGGATGATGATCCGTTTGCGGTAAAACAAAAAGTGGGCTATTTACCCGAGAATAATCCTTTGTATTTAGATATGTATGTAAAAGAATACCTGCAATTCATAGCAGGCATTCATCGTTTACCTAATAAAAAACAAAGTGTCGAGAACATGATTGATGCTGTTGGCTTGGAACTGGAACAGCATAAAAAAATAGGGGCATTGTCAAAAGGATATCGTCAACGTGTGGGTCTTGCTCAAGCAATGATTCATGATCCGCAGGTATTGATCTTAGATGAGCCTACCAGCGGTTTAGATCCAAATCAATTGGAGGACATTCGTGCCCTTATCGTAAAAATAGGAAAACAAAAAACGGTAATGCTCTCAACGCATATTATGCAAGAGGTTGAAGCCATTTGTAACAGGATTATCATTATAAATCGCGGACATATTGTAGCCAATGATCAGGCGTCTGTACTTCAACAGGCCAATACTGAACGGTCTGTGATATATGTTGAATTTGAGAAGCCTGCCAGCAAAACCCAATTATTAAAAATACCGGGTGTAAAGGCCTGTAAGGAAGTAGGACAAAATTCCTGGTTGATAGAAGCGGCTTCGGGAGACGATATTCGTTCGGCTATTTCAAAATTTGGTGTTGAAAATCAGAA
>JAYUZA010000299.1:0-13668 GCA_043752145.1 Flavobacteriales bacterium | reverse complement strand
CTTTTTTATCAATGTGAATATCGTTAACACTGTTGTGCGCAAGTCCGTTCTCAGTATTATATAAATTCACCGTGCCATATTGCTCATTCAATTCATATAATCCACCACGAGTACCAACCCATAAACCATTTTTTGTTACTTCAACATCGGTAATAGCATTGGCTAAGTTATCTTCCTTTGAAAAGAAAACTTTTTTCCAGCTCTGCGTAGCGGGATTATACCAATGCAAACCGTTTTTTGCCGTTCCCGCCAATACTCCTTCTTTGTAATTTTTTAAAACGGTGACCGATTGCTTTTCCAATCCTTTTTCGTGCGGTGCAATGTCATTTTGGTCATCATTTAAAATGCAATTCACACAACCAAGACCAAGATCGCTTCCAAAATATTTTCTGTCGCCACTTACTAAAATGGATTGAACGTTATTGCTTACCGCAGTGTTTTTATACTGATAAAATGTAAAAAATTCGTCTTTTAACATCGCTAACCCTGATCCGTACAAACCAAACCAAGTGTTCTTATCATGATCCTGAAACACAAATTTTACCTGATCGCTTGGTAAACCATTGGATTGAGTATATGCAATTTCCAATGCATACGACATATTGTCTTTTGACGTAGCAAACTTAAATACTCCGTCATAAGTTGAAACCCATAAATAACCATTGACATCCTCAAATATATTTTGAATACTTGTCAAATTTGTTGAGCCTAACGCAATTTGCGAGACTTCAATTTGATTTTCGCTTCCTGCGGTTAATTTGAAAACTTGCCCTGATGATGTAGCAGTCCATAAGACATCGGTTGAACGTTCACTTTTTGAAATACATTGTATTTTTTCTTCGGGAATTGCCCCAAGTCTTTTTTTGGAACCAAGAATAGGTTCACTCTTTCTAAACCCGAACGCATAAATACCGCCATCGGTTCCCACCAGCATTAAGCCGTTTGAAGCAATTGCCATTGACGAAACAAGCAGATCGTCACTTGAAAAATCATAGATCTGATCAACGCCTTTATGATAAACCAAAACTTTTCCGGTTTGACCCACGGCTACAATTCCACCGGTTTTAATTTGGCCAATTCCTACAATGTTTCCGAATCCGGCTTTTTCGGTTATCACTTTTTTAAATACCGAACCATCAAATCTAGAAACTCCTCCCTGGTTATGTCCCGCCCACATTTGTCCGTCAGTCGAAACAAACAAACTTGTTGTGAAGTCTTCGGCAAGTCCTTCCTTTACACCAAAAACCTGAAATCCGTCTCCGTCAAATCGCACTACTCCGGTACTTGTTCCCAACCATAAATACCCGCTGTTATTTTGCGCAATGGCGTAAACATATTGATGTGTTAAACCATTAACAGCCGAATAATGATTGAATTTAAATTGTTGCGCTAAAAGAGGAAAAGATCCAATACATAAGTAAATAGAAACAAACAAAAGGAGCCTGTGAACGTGAAATGGGGTTTTTACAATGCGCATAATCCGGTCTGGAATGAAAATAAATTAATCATTGAATTCAACATACTTTTTTATAGCTTATTACTTTTTGGGAATCACTTTAATACTTTTCTTCGGTACCGATCCCAATGGTATTGCGTAAAACGGTAAATACTTCCCGTATTGGTTGGTTACCGAAAATACAATGTTGTTGTTCTTACTGTCGCCTGTTTTAATGATCTGAATATCCAAAGAAGAATTCTTATCCTTTTCTGTGATCGGGAAAGACCCTTCTTTCCAGTCACCATCACCTGATGAGACCATTTTGGTTCCGGGATTTGACATGGAAATAATTTTTATGTACGCGTCATTGTCCAGATCAAAATTATGTTGTTTAACTGCAATTGTATTTACATCAACATACGCGTATAAATGCGAAACACTTTTCGTGATGTTCAATCTTACCGAATACTCATATGTAAAAACATTACCGCCTTCAACTTTAAGGTTATTATCGGCTTTGGTGCTTAAAAAGAATTTATATAAATTTCCATCATCGCCCTCAACTCCTTGAATGATGACCTTAAAAACGTAACCGCCTAAACCTGGTTTTAGATCACCTTCAACAGGATTAATGGGCCCGAATGAATACCACTTATTGTCGTAGGTTGAGTCTTGACCGATGGTTTTTGAGTGTAAAATATTTCCTTTTTTATAATTTCCAAGCGGCCCCTTGTTCTCTTCATCTTTTTCGCTGTAACAGCCTGCACCATGAATTGAGAATTTGGTTTTGGTATTAAATCCGCCTCTGTTCTCATCAATCTTTCCACCACAATCGGCATCAAAAACGCGAATATAGATCGAACCTGTTTGAGTCTTTGGAACAACAAAAAATAAAATTTGGCAAAAGTCATCATCACCCCATGACTTTTCGGCTTTATTACCAAAGGTTACCATATGCGGAAAATTTTCATCGGGTGATGGGATCTGTTGCGCGAAACTCAAGTTACTGCTGATTAACAACAGGATGATCAATAAATAATTTTTCGTTATCATAATTAGTTTTTTATTTTAGTTCGTAGTGACAGGCACCATCTCTTTAAGCAATTCCTTTAGTTGAGATAAATAATAACGTTTGCCGTTAAATACAGCTGTTACAAACGCATCACTAATTCCTTCCTGTCTTACCACATTCCTGAATTCATACGCTTCTTTCATTGTTTTGAATCGACCCAAAGTAATGCGCGTAATTTCTTCGATTAGTAATTGCTCATCTTTTTTACCTAATTTTTTCAAATGGTCATATTTGAAATTTTGTGGAAAACGGTAAGCACCGATCTGCACTTTGTATTCCAAATCGGGATGCGTAAACCTTAACAGATCATCTAATACAATATCAATGGTGTCAATACTTGGTCTGATAGAGTCAATTTCTACTATTCCATTATTCAAAATATTTAAATTATTACTGTTTTGATTATTGGTGGTGTCTTTTGCGGTATTATTTTGTGAATTATTATTCTGATTATTTGATGTGTCCTTAACTGTGTTGTTTTGCGAATTATTATTTTGGTTACTGGTTGTGTCCTTAACCGTATTGTTGTTAACTGTGTTGTTTTGTGAATTGTTATTTGAAGTGTCCCTCACAACTGTATTGTTTTGATTTGAATTATTATTCGCATTACCAGTTGTATCCTTAACCATTGTATTGTTGTTAACTGTATTGTTCAGCGAATTGTTGCTCGTTGTATCCTTTACAACAGTATTGTTATTTTGAATTGAATTGTTATTCGTGTTATTGTTCGCCTGACTATTGCTTGTATCTTTCACAGTTGTATCATTCTGCGAATTATTATTTTGATTCGAATTATTATTTACAACAGTGTTATTGGTATTTGCGTTGTTATTTATATCGGTATGCTGAACCGTGTCATATTGTGTTGTATTATTCGAATTTGCGTTATTGGCATTATTGGTAACCTGCTTATGAAAAACAACTGTACTATCGTTAGGCACATTAATGTTTGCATTGTATTGAGGAAGATATTGATTGTTGTTTTTATTATTAACCGTGTTCAACCCTGCCTCTTGTGCATTCAAATCCCTTAAAGCCTCGGCAATATTAGCCGGCAAAACTGTAAACTGCCAAGATGATTTTACCAAACTATCCATCGAATTATAGAACTTTTTGATATCGGATGAATAAACAGGATATTTCAACGAATCGCTAGGTAAAAACGCATTATTCGAAACCAGACCGTCTTTTCTTACTTCAAACGGAGCCTCGGCCTGGTCTAAATATGTTTCAAGTAATTTTCTTGATTCAGGATCGGTTGAATGTTTTTTAACCAATGTATCTCCGTTTGCGTCCAATTTAAGATAGTATATTGAATTTGGTAACTGATTTATTCCCGAATTATTTGTGCCGTCACCTTTCAATTTTGTAACATGAAACCCTTCGGCATCCTCAACCAATACAAATGTTGTGCCTTGTGTTCCACCCGGAAGTTTTTCATTGGCGGGATCGCTGCTGTCATCAACCAATTGAGGTGGTATACTATCGTTCGTTACAACCAAGGAAGTTTTAAAACAACGCATTTCTGCTCTGCCGTTTTTATCAGGAACACCCGTTACTCCTAAAATCACTTCATATGTTCCCGCTTTTTCGAGTGTTACCGGAAACCGTTCTCCTTTCATGTTCAAACCATCACCAAAATCCCAATAATACTCGGCAATAACAAAATCTTTAAACCTGGCTTGACCCGCGGAAACAAAAAATGGTTTATTCGGATTTGCCGAGTCGGGAACCACCATTAAGGGTTGATTTTTATCGGCAATTTCCATTTCGTAACGCGCTTCGTTCATGAACAATGCGTTTACTACGGTATCAAATACGTTCAATTGCACAATATACGTTCCCGGTGCTTTGTAACAGTGATAAGCCGATAAACCTTTTTTTGTTACACCATCGCCAAAATCCCATTCATAAACCATTGGGATAGTATCTACGTTTATTGACGCCTCTTCAAAAAATTGATAACAATAACTTATGTTTTCGTAATCGACACAATTCTCAAATTTGGGAGGCGTTAATGATACAGCATAAATATCATCTGAACCTGCACGGTTACTGGTCATGTATCCTTTTGAAAAATCGGGAGAAGCCCAAAAACCAAAATCATCTTTATCTGAGTTTACTTCATCCACCTCGTGCACAATACGGGTATACGGGTATCCACCTATCGTGTGAAAAACATCCAAACCACCCTTACCCTTTTTTCCTGCACTTGAATAATACAATATGCCGGAAGGATGCAAAAACGGAAACATTTCATTCTTGGAACTATTGATGATGGTACCTAAATTAACAGGAAGGATCCAACTGCTGTCATCGTGATTAAACGTTGAATAATAAAGATCGGTCCCTCCATTGCTTCCAGGCATATCGGACGAAAAGATCATGACTGTTCCTAATTCATTTATGGTCCCCTGTCCACATGAATAGGTTAGATCATTGAAAGGGAATGAACCCACCTCTTTCCATTTGCCTTCCTTTTTTTCGAAGAAAAACAAACCAAGTTTTGTGTCTTTGTAAATGCTTTTAAATTTATTCTTGTCGCTTAAGGTCCTTGTCAGTACTGCCCTATTACCGTTATCGTAAAAGGCTATTGGGCCATCGTGAGCATAAATACTGCTGAAATCGGGAGAAGATATTGCTTTAGAGCTAGAATCGCTCTCGGTAATAAATAAATTTATAAGTGACTTTGCTCCTTTTGTAGTTTCAAATTTTATTGCCGACATATCGGGTCGGTCAGAACAAAAAATAATTCCTTTACCAAATGGCAAAGCCGAAAATTCATTTTTGTCGGGTGTATTGCATGGCAAGGATCTTACACGATACAATTCCTGGGCATTAACACTGTACATGCCGCAAAAGCAAAATACAAATAGCCGATAAATATGTTTTAGTTGCCTTATCAAAAGTAAAATCGGACTTTATGGATTTAGCCCAATATAATACAAAGAAAACAATAATAATTTACACTGGCAGACTTGCCAATTCCTAAATGTCACAATACCACGTTATTTTCTAAAAATATCGCGGACTTCGGGCATTTACCCTATAGTAAAACAGATAACGGAGAAGGACCTCATGCGAACCTGACTGATAATTACGCAATGCTGAAAATGTATAATCATACGAATAGCCAATAAACCATTGGTCGTTAAGTTTTATTTGGGCTAATGCGATCATAGCCTGTGTTGTCCTGTATGTCAGCCCAATAGAGTATTTGTTTTTTATAACGGTCTGTAAAGTGGCATCTAAATTAAACGAATTCGAAGGTCCTCTGCTTGCCAATATTGACGGTTTCATGACAATTGCTTTTGAAACATTCATATATGCCCCCATCTGCAAAAGCACATTGTAATTTTTAAAATCATTGTAAACCTTGTACCTGTTTCCGGCAAAATTTAATTTGTGGGAGAGCAAAAAAGGTACAGACAAGCCGCCAAAGAATTTTTTATTGTAAAAATATGCACCAAAACTCATATTTGGCTTGATAAATACAGGCGAAGGGGCACTAAATTGAGGGTCATTTGAAGCATTGAGGGGCACATCGTTCCATCTCGAATTATACATCGATACTCCCGCACCTAAGCCCAAGGAGAAAAACCCGTTATTACCGGTTTTCATACGATAGGCATAAGAACTATACAAGCCGTTTTCGGTTGTAACCCCAATAGCATCGCGATAAAACATTGCTCCAAGGGCAATATTTTCGTTTTTCAAAGGGCCATGAATGGCCAGATTTTGTGTGGTGGGTGCGCCTTCAAACCCAACCCACTGGCTGCGGTGCGACAGTGAAATACTCAAAGCATCCTGTGATCCGGCATATGCAGGATTTATGACCAAACCATTGAACAAATACTGACTTGTTAATGGTACATACTGCCCAAATGCATTGGAACAATACAAGGTGAGCAGTGTAATAATAACTTTTATTATTCTCATCGTTTAATAATTATATATCCTGTAAAATCTTCGTAACCTTCAACTTTTAATACATAGAAATAGGTGTCGTTTGGCAATTCGTTGCCATTGGCTTTTGTTCCCGCCCAATCATTGTTGTAATTTTCAACTTCATAAACTTTTTCTCCCCAACGCGTAAATATCACTAACTCGTTCTTAATGGTCGCTATTCCACCGATCATCCAAACATCGTTAAGTCCATCACCGTTAGGTGAAATACCTGCCGGTATTATTACATCATTGACTGTAATAACAACGTCATCGCTGGCGGGTGGACATGTACCATTTGTAACGACCCATGTGAATGTGTTGGTGCCGACAATAAGATTCATAACCGGTGAGATAGGGTTGTTTGGCAATGAAACAGTTGAACCCGGATCCTGAATTACCCATGTTCCCGTACCAAAAATAGGTATCGTTGCGCCAAATACGGTGTTGGTAACATCAATACTCTGATCAGGACCAGCACTTGATACAGGTACTTGCCAGAACGTTATAAAGACAGTGTCATCAGCAAAACAAGTTCCGCCAATGGACTCAGACCATATCAGCATGAACGTTCCTTCAATGCTTGAAGTGATCGCACTGTTTGGATTATTCACATCACTGAAGGTTATATTGGAAGGAGCAAAACTCCACACACCGTTACCAATGAAAGCCGTTGCATTCAATGTATCAGCCAATCCACACACCGAAGTGTCATTTCCGGCAAACGTAATTGGCTGTACCAGTACATTTATAGATTGTGTAATGCTTTCAGAGCAGAAACTTTCACCCACGGTGTATGTCACGTTTACAATTCCGCTTTGCGCGGAAGGATCAAATATATTTCCCGTTACACCGGGACCGCTCCATGTTCCACCCGCATCACCGGTAACCAAAGCATCAAGCAAAATAGTTCCGCTCGAAGTACATATACCAGGAGATGCAAAGGCCCATGAAGGATCAAGGTCAGGACTCACATAAATATTTCGTGTAACAGTATCTTTACATATTCCAAAACCAACTACATAGGAAACTGCATGCACACCCGGACCCGCTGCGACAGGATCAAATGTATTTCCGGTAACACCGTTTCCGCTCCAAACGCCTCCCGGATCAACCGAAGGTGTTAGTATTACTGGTGATGCTGCTTCACATATCGTATCTGCAATAGTCCACGAAGCGTTAGCTACAGGTACAACAACCAACGTGAATGTTGAAATATCTGAACAAACACCGTTATCAACAAAGTGGGTTATTGTAAATGTTCCAACACCTGAAATAGATGGACTGAATTGCCAACTTACGGGAATAACACCCGGTGTAGAAACAGTGAACGAATCGGTTGCACCCGGATTTGTAACGACCATTGAAACTAAATCAATGTTAGCATCAAGCACACACATCGTATCAGGCATTGCAGACGTAAATGTTGAAACAACCGGATTAACAATTGTAACGTTAAACTGACATGTGGTTGTGTTTCCGCTTGCATCAGTTGCGGTATACTGAACAATAGTAGTTCCCAAAAGGAATGTCGAACCACTTGGAGGTCCCATATCCTGAACCATTGTTACACCCGAACAGTTATCACTTGGAATTGGATCACTAAATGTAACTACAGGATTACAACTTGAAATATCAGAAGAACATGAAGCAAGAACCGGTAATTCAGTATCATTTACAGTTACCGTAAATGCACAAGTTGCGGTATTGCCGTTTGCATCAACAGCACTAAACGACACGTTAGTTGTTCCGATAGGGAAAATCGATCCGCTGCTCTGACCAAGTGTTTGTGTTACAGTTGCTCCAGGACAATTATCTGAAGCAAGGGGTACGGCCCAACTAATTGTTGCACCACATACGCCAGGATCATTCACGCTTATAATATTTGCCGGACAACTTGTAAATACAGGAGCTTCGTTATCGGTAACTGTAATAGTGAAACTACAAATGCTTGTATTGCCTGCTGCATCGAATGCTGCATACGTAACCGTTGAGATTCCGATTGGGAATGCCGAACCATTAGGCAAGCCTGCGGTTTGTGCCAATGTAACACCCGGGCAATTATCATTCGCCACAGGCAATCCCCATATCACAACTTCACTACACAATCCTGCTGCATTGTTTACACTTATGTTTGGCGGACATGAAGTAAATACCGGAAGTTGATTATCATTGACTGTTACCGTAAATGTGCAAATACTTGTATTTCCGGTAGCATCTGTTGCTGTATATGAAATATTTGTTACACCAATAGGGAATGCCGAACCATTTGGTAATCCTATAGATTGAACCACAATAGTTCCCGGACAATTATCATTAGCAGCAGGTAAAACCCAATTCACAACTCCGCTACATAAACCGGGATCGTTGTTTACAGTAATATTTACAGGACATGAAGTAAATACAGGTAATTCATTATCGGTTACAGTTACGTTAAATGAACAAACTGCCGTATTACCAGAAGCATCTGTTGCTGTGAATGAAACATTGGTAGTACCAATTGGAAAAGCCGATCCGCTTACAGGTCCGCTAGTTTGTATAACGCTTACGCCCGAACAGTTATCTGTTACTGAAGGTGAAGCCCATGAAACAAGTGCACTACATGATCCTACATTATTATTCACGCTAATGTTCGAAGGGCATATGACAAAAACAGGGATTTCATTATCATTAACGGTCACCGTAAACGAACATATTGCCGTATTACCGCTTGCATCGGTAGCAGTGAACGAAACGTTGGTTATTCCTATAGGGAATGTCGATCCGCTTAACAAACCGGCTGTTTGTGTAAGAACAAGACCCGGACAGTTATCATTTGCAGTTGGAGCAGCCCATGAAACAACTGCACCGCAAACACCCGGATTATTATTTACAACAATATTAACCGGACAAGATGAGAATACGGGAACCTGAACATCAGTAACTGTTATTGTAAACGTACAGGTTGCACTGTTTCCGCCTGCATCGGTTGCGGTATAGGTAATGGTTGTAATTCCCACAGGGAAAACTGAACCGTTAGGTAATCCTGCGGTTTGAGAAACCCCAACGCCCGGACAGTTATCACCGGCTGTTGGAGCTATCCAGTTCACAACCGCACCGCATGATCCCACCGCATTGCTCACCGCAATATTTGCAGGACATCCGGCAAAAACAGGTAATTCAACATCTGTAACAGTTACCGAGAACGAACAAATTGAAGTATTGCCCAATGCATCGGTTGCAGTATACGTTATAGTTGTAACACCCATTGGAAATGCCGACCCCGAAGGTAAACCTACTGTTTGCGTAACTGTTACTATTCCGGGACAATTATCACTTGCCGCAGGAGGTGCCCATGAGGCGACCCCGCTGCATAAGCCCGGTGTATTATTCACCGTCATATTTACCGGACAAGAACTGAAAACAGGTGCTTCGTTATCGGTAACTGTAACGTTGAACGAACATATTACGGATAAACCGCTTGCATCAGTTGCGGTATATACTATGTTAGTTGTTCCCAGAGGGAAAACCGAGCCATTTGGTAGTCCTGATGTTTGCGTAATAATTACACCCGAACAGTTATCAATTGCCGATGGAAGTATCCAGTTCACAATAGCAGAACAGTTACCGGCATCATTATTAACAACAATATTTACAGGACAAGAAACAAAAACCGGAGGTTGATTATCATTTACAGTCACGGTAAAAATACAGTTTGAAGAATTACCACTTGCATCGGTAGCTGTAAATGTTACAGCAGTCGTTCCTACCGGAAATGCCGATCCGCTTGCAAGCCCACCCGACAAAGTAATACTTGTTCCGGGACAATTATCGGTAGCCGTAGGAGCGATCCAACTCACAACAGCACTACACAATCCCGGATCATTTGTTACCGTAATATTTAAAGGACATGATGTAAATACCGGCAATTGATTATCGATAACCGTTACCGTAAACGAGCACGTTGATGTATTTCCTGCCGCATCGGTTGCTGTGTACGAAACACTTGTTACACCGACAGGAAATGCCGATCCACTTGGTAAACCTGTTGTTTGTACAAATGATGCTCCCGGACAGTTATCAGAAATGGAAGGAGCTACCCAACTTGCAATAGCGCTGCACAATCCCGGATTGTTATTGATCAAAATATTTGGAGGACAAGAGGTAAATACCGGTAATTCATTATCGTTAACTGTAACGGTGAATGTACAAAGCGCTGTATTTCCTGCAACATCGGTAGCCGTATACGAAATATTGGTTGTTCCTATTGGGAATGACGAGCCACTTGGCAAACCTGCACTTTGTGAAATGGTAACAACACCCGGACAATTATCTGAAGCCGTTGGAAGTATCCATGATACAATTGCACTACATGAACCAATGGTATTACTCACATTGATGTTTGCAGGACAAGTAGTGAACAAAGGTGATTCAGTATCGTTCACTGTGACAGTGAATGAACAAATAGCAATATTTCCTGCAGCATCGGTAGCGGTATAACTAATATTGGTTACACCTATAGGGAAAACCGAACCATTAGCCGGACCGGCTGTTTGGAGAACCAAAACACCCGCGCAATTATCACTTGCTGTTGGAGCTATCCAACTTACAACAGCACTGCACGATCCCGGATTATTTGAAGTAATAATATTTAGCGGACATGTAACGAACGTTGGATTTTGATTATCTGTTACTGTTACCGTGAATGAACAAATTGCAGTGTTACCACCGGCATCGGTTGCTGTAAAACTAACAGGTGTTGTGCCAACAGGGAACAATGATCCCGAAGGCAATCCTGCAGTTTGTGTGATAACCACTCCCGGACAATTGTCACTCACGGCAGGTGCGGCCCATGAAACAATTGCACCACACATTCCCGGATTATTAATTACACTGGTGCTTCCCGGACAAGAAGTAAATATGGGTACCTGGTTGTCGTTTACAGTAACCGTAAATGAACAAACACTTACGTTTCCACTGGCATCGGTAGCGTTGTATGAAATATTTGTTACACCTACAGGGAAAACCGATCCACTTGGCAAACCGGTAGTTTGCGTAATGGCAACGCCCGGGCAGTTATCACTTGCCGTTGGAGCAGGCCATGATGCAACTGAACTACATAAGCCCGGTGTGTTACTCAACACAATACTTGCAGGACATGAGGTAAATACCGGCAACTGATTATCGGTAACCGTTACAGTAAATGCGCAAACAGAAATATTTCCTGCAGCGTCAATGGCATTGTAACTCATATTGGTAACACCTATAGGAAACGATGAGCCACTTGGTAAACCTAAGGTTTGAACAAGTGTTACTATACCCGGACAGTTATCAGTAGCGACAGGAGCTGTCCAGGAAACAACGGCTGAACATACGCCCGGAGCGTTATTAACACTGATATTACCGGGACATGAAGAATATACAGGGGCCTGATTATCGTTAACGGTAATTGTAAAGGAACAAATCGTACTGTTGCCGGCAGCATCAGTTGCTGTATAGGTAACGGTTGATACTCCAACGGGGAAAGCAGACCCTGAGGCAAATCCTCCGGTTTGAATTAAAGTTAGTCCGGGACAATTGTCAGTTGCCGCAGGAGCGATCCATGTTCCTATGGCAGAACACAATCCGGGATCGTTATTCAATGTTATGTTAACCGGACACGATGTAAAGAATGGAAATTGATTATCTGTTACCGTTACAGTAAATGTACACATAGCACTATTTCCTGCAGCATCGGTTGCTGTATAAGTAATATTGGTAACGCCAACCGGGAATGCCGATCCACTTGGCAAACCTGCTGTTTGAACAATTGAAACGCCTGCACAATTATCTGATGCGGTTGGAGCTATCCATGAAGCAATAGCACTACATAAACCCGGATTATTATTTATATTAATATTTAATGGGCACGATGTAAATATCGGGAATTCGGCATCGGCAACTGTTACGATGAAAGAACATATTACTGAATTTCCTCCTGCGTCAAGCGCATTATAAGTAATTGTTGTAGATCCGATAGGAAATAACGATCCGCTTGGCAATCCTGCCGTTTGCGTAACTATAACACCTGTACAATTATCTGTTGCGGTTGGTGCTGCCCATGTTACGGTTGCACCACATAAACCTGCGTCATTTGACACATTTATGTTAGCCGGACAGGAAACAAAAACCGGTGGTTGATTATCGTTCACTGTAACGTTGAAAGAACAGTTTGAAACGTTTCCGTTTCCGTCTGTTGCTGTAAACGTAACCAATGTAGCACCCAATGGAAATGCTGACCCGGAGGGTAAGCCTGAAGTTTGAACAATTGAAACGATACCGAAACAATTATCTGTTGCCGAAGGTGGTGTCCATGTTGCAACCGCACTACATAAACCGGGAGTTGTATTAAGTGTAATGTTACCCGGACAAGAAGTAAACAATGGCGGCTCATTATCGGCAACAATTACATCAAAAAAACAAGTAGTTGCATTACCATTGGCATCGGTCGCTTTGAATGAAATATTTGTTGTTCCTATTGGAAATGTTGAGCCGCTTGGAGGTCCTATTGTTTGTATTACCACAACGCCCGGACAGTTATCCGTTGCACTTGGTGCGGCCCAGCTAACTACAGCAGAACAAACACCAGGCGAAGTATTGGTGTTTATGGTTGCCGGACAACTTACAAATACTGGGAATTGATTATCGATTACTGTAACTGTAAATGAACAGGTGGACGTATTACCACTTGCATCGGTTGCGACAAATGTTACAGTTGTAACACCGATAGGAAAGGCTGAACCATTTGATAGACCCGTTGTTTGATTGATTACCAAACCCGGACAATTATCTGTTGCGGTTGGGGCGACCCATGAAGCAATGGCGCTGCATAAACCTGCGTTATTGTTCAAGACAATATTTACAGGGCAAGAAGTAAATACAGGTAATTGATTATCCACAACCGTAACTGTAAACGAGCAGAGCGTTATATTTCCACTGGCATCGGTTGCAGTATACGTAATATTTGTTACACCTATGGGGAATGCTGATCCTGAGGGTAAGCCTGCTGTTTGGGTCAATACTAAACCACCGCAGTTATCAGCCGCAACAGGTGATACCCACGCTACGTTTGCACTACACGAACCTGGCGAATTATTAACCGTTATATTTGTTGGACACGAAGTAAATGTAGGGAATTGATTGTCGATGACCGTAACATTGAATGTACACAACGTTGTGTTGCCACTGGCATCGG
>JAYUZA010000298.1:0-5674 GCA_043752145.1 Flavobacteriales bacterium | reverse complement strand
AATCAGTAGCATTAAAGGTTTTAACAAAATTTTAGTACCTTGTTTAGCATAGTACTTGAAAATATATATATCTTTGTATAACATTAGACATCGGAAGTCAGATATCGGACATCAGAAGGCCTAATAAGCAATAACGACAAACATATAATTACAATAAGATGAATATCGAAAACGCAAAACAACAAATGAAAAAAGGAGTGATAGAGCTTTGCGTGCTTTCAATTATTAAGAACAATGAATCATATCCGTCTGAAATAATAAACGAATTACAGGCAGCAAAGATCAGCGTAGTTGAAGGCACACTTTACCCATTACTCACCCGATTAAAAAATAACAGCATACTATCTTATAGATGGGTTGAATCGGAAAGTGGTCCGCCACGCAAATATTATCAATTAAGCCCCGAAGGTGAAACATACTTTGAAGGTTTGCTTGAAGCCTGGCAAGAATTGACTAAGGTGGTAAATAAAGCTACCAAAAAATAATACAAGTTTCGTTTCTGGTTTCGAGTTAGAGGAACTTTCAACGAACCACAAACAACAAACAATAAACAACTATTAACCAATAACGAATAACTAATAATTAAATAAAATGAGAAAGATCGTAAATGTAAATGTAGGTGGATTTGCTTTCGTAATTGAAGAGCAGGCATACGAACATTTAAATGCATATCTGTTAAGCGTAAGACGTAATTTAGGTACCGATGTTGATGCCAACGAGGTAATGAATGATATTGAATTGCGCATTGCCGAATTATTTCGCGAAGAACTGAAAGCAGCGGGAAAAGAAGTGGTGGAAGATAGCTTAATTGAAAAAGTAATCTCCATTATGGGAAAGCCCGAAGATTATGGTAACGGTGAACCCGTAAAAGAAAAACGTGAAGAATATACACAAGAAAATGCACAACGCAGGTTGTTTCGCGACCCCGATGATAAAAAACTAGGTGGTGTTTCTTCAGGTCTGGCCAATTATTTTGGTTGGGAACCATTGCCGGTGCGTGTAATATTTTTATTGTTAGTTTTCGGCTTTGGTATTGGAATTCCATTATACATTATTTTGTGGTTACTTGTTCCCGAAGCCAAAACGACCAACGATAAATTGCGAATGCAGGGTAAACCAATTAATGTTGATACCATTAAACAGGGATTTAGTGATTTTAAGAGCGATGTAAAGAACCTTACAAGTGGTGAAGGCGGAAAATCGTTCGGCAATAAAGTGGAATCCATTTTTACTGATTTAGGTACAGCCTTTGGTAAAGGAATAGGAATTATCTTTTTGATCATCGGGATCTGTATTTTCGGAAGCCTTGCTAAATTTTTTATAACAGGAACTTTTTCGTTCCCTGACAATGCCTCTGAGGAATTGTTTTTTAGCCATAGCAACTTGTTTTTTGATAACCGATTGGATTATTACGCCTTGGTGTTTGGTGGCATTGTTTTGTGCAGTTTGATCTTGTGGGGAATTGTTACAGCCGGTATTGATCTGCTTTTTGGTATTAAACTTAAAAACCGCGCGGTAAAATATGTAACAGGTGTACTCTCGGTAATTGCAACGGTGGTGGTGGTTTATGGAGCCATTAATTTGGGCAAGAATTTTACAGACGATGAATCAATAACCAAACGATACGAGATTCCCATGAAGGATAGCACAATTAATGTAGCGATCTTAAAGGACGATTTTTTTAATAATAAAGCAACTTCATGCGAAACCGATTGTGATGAATTGACAACTGTTTCGAATACAAAAATAATTTTTGGTTATCCAACCTTGGAAATTAAATTGTCGGAAACAGGGAAAGCGTATTATGAACTGGAGAAAATTGCAGCAGGTAAACGAAAATTGCTAGCCTTGGAAAATGCTGAAGCCATTAATTACCCTGTACAAATAGACACCGGAAATGTTTCTTTGCCTGCCGTATTTACTACATCAATAAAAAATAAATTCCGATCACAGGATGTTGTAGGTGTATTGTATGTGCCGGTAAATACCATTATTGTAAACAAGAATAATATGAAACGTATCTTTAATCCGTATAATTCGCATAATGCGTATGACGATTTGGGTTATGCTGATAAGTATAAAATGACCAAGGAAGGTTTAGTGGAGGTTAATTAGCAAATTAGCAAATGAATTTACGAATATGAAAACATACCTTATATTATTTACCCTTTGCAGCGGACTTATAGTTTCGCAAATTGGGTGCGAGCTTAAGTCGGGTGGAGTAGGACTAACCGGAATTGAGACGCTTGACAAGGATGGAAAAACAATTGAGCAACGCTATAAAGTAAAAGAAGGATTTGAACGCGTTACTTGTGCACAAAACAGTTTTGGTGAGTATTTGCGAACCTTAAAACTAAAACCACACGCTTCAAAAGTTTTGTATTACAACGGTGAGGAAAAAGTGAAGTCGGGGGTGTACGATGCGGTGGTGGATATGGAAATTGGTAAAAAAGATCTTCAACAATGTGCCGATGCCGTTATGCGCCTGCGTGCCGAATATTTATTTGAGCAAAAAGAGTATAATAAAATCCATTTTAATTTCACCAACGGCTTTAATTGCGAATACAGCAAGTGGAAACAAGGTTACAGAGTAAAAGTGAATGGAAATAAAACTACCTGGGTTAAAACCGCGCAACCATCAACTGCTTATGCCGATTTTAGAAAGTACATGGACATGGTTTTTAATTATGCCGGAACCCTATCACTTTCAAAAGAATTAAAAGCAAAAAATATCGATAATATGAATGTGGGCGATGTTTTTATCAAGGGCGGTTCACCCGGACATGCGGTTATTGTGGTTGACATGCTGATGAATTCAAAAACAAAAGTAAAATATTTTATGCTGGCACAAAGTTATATGCCCGCACAGGAAACTCAAGTGCTTTTAAATCCCAACGTTGATGATCACACCGTTTGGTACAAACTTGATATAAGTGAAGAAATAATTCAAACCCCCGAATGGCGATTTACGAAAAATGATCTGAAAAGCTTTGAGTAGTTTAACCACAGAGTGACCAGAGAAGACTAAGCAGATCGAGTAAAATGAAATCTGCGTAATCTGTGGCAAAAAAAAGGAGTGCCGTGCTCCTACGATGAAGCTTCAGCGCAAGCGTAAGGCACGGCTACAATAATTCGATATTTAAACATTAACTTAATTATTTACAAGATGAAAATAAAAACATTATTCATTGGCTGTGCATTGTTATGTACCAGCGCAATGGCTCAAACAAATGATGATAAGCAATTGGAAGCTAAATTTGATAAGATACTTAGCGCGCAATTCAAGTCCGAGGAAACGGGTGCAACTGTTTTGGTTGCACGCAAAGGTGAAGTCATTTATAAAAAAGCGTTCGGCATGGCCAACCTTGAATTAAATGTGCCCATGAAGTTTGATAACGTTTTCAGGATAGGCTCCATTACCAAACAATTTACCGCTGTAGCCATATTACAATTAATGGAACAGGGTAAACTGGGTTTACAGGACGAGATCACCAAATTTATTCCCGATTATCCTACGCACGGATATAAAATAACCATTGAGCATTTGCTTACACACACTTCGGGCATTCACAGCTTTACAAGTATGAAGGATTATGAAGAACGAATGATGTTGGACCTGAAACCGGAAGAGATCATTGATCATTTTAAAAATCAACCCATGAATTTTGCCCCGGGTACAGAATGGAATTACAGTAATTCGGGCTATTTTTTACTGGGTTATATTATTGAAAAAGTTTCGGGCAAAACTTATGGAGAATACATTGAAGAAAATATTTTCAAACCGGCAGGAATGATCAATTCGGTTTACGGGAGTGATACAAAACTGATCAGGAACAGGGTTGGTACCTATAGCAAAAACGAAAATGTTTATGAAAATGCCATGGCCATAAGCATGACACAACCGTTTGCCGCAGGTTCTCTCTTGTCAACTGTTGAAGATATGTTTAAATGGAACCGGGCTGTTCATTCGTATCAATTGGTGAAGAAAGAAAGTCTGGATAAAGCTTTTGCACCGTATAAATTGGCTGATGGTACCTTAACGGAGTACGGTTACGGATGGGCCCTTTCAAATGTTCAGGAGAGTCCTACAATTGAGCATGGGGGTGGAATTAACGGGTCGGTAACCATGAGTATTTATTTGCCTAAGGAAGATGTATATGTAGTTGTTTTTTCAAATTGCGATTGTTTTTCGCCTAAGGAAATTGCGGTAAATCTTGCGGGTATTGCCATTGGAAAACCATATGATTATAAAGAAATAACTGTGGAAAGTAAAATGCTAAAAACCTACGCAGGCGTTTATGAAAATTCAAAAGGCGAATTGCGCATCATTAGTTTTGCTGACGATAAATTGTATTCACAACGTGGACGAAACCAAAAATTTATCATTAAGGCCTTTGAAAAGGATAAATTTTTCTTTGAGGATGCAACGTTGAGAATTGAATTTTCACGAAATAAAAAAGGGGAGGTCTCAGGATTGACCACAAAGGGCAGGAACGGAAGTGAAATTTGGAATAGAACAAACAAGCCTGTTCCAACAGTGACCGAAATAAACGTAAATTCAGCTATTTTGGAAAAGTATGTTGGCGAATATGAAATTACGCCTGAATTTACGTTTGTCATTACCAAGGAAGACGATAAACTATTTTTAAAGGCAACGGGGCAAGAAAAAGTAGAGATCTTTGCTGAAACCGAAACAAAATTCTTTTTAAAAGTGAACGATGCGCAATTAGAATTTGTGAAAGATGATGCGGGAAAAGTTAGTAAGGCAATTTTGAATCAGGGTGGAAGAAAAACGGAGGCGCTAAAAATAAAGTAGGGAAATCCTACTTTTTACCCGCACCTTTCATGTAAACCTTTTTGGTCCATTCAATGTGCAGATCTACGCCTTTGCCAACGATCTTACCAATAATATTTTTGCGTTTTTTAAAATAAATGACTTGTTCTCCATTTTCTATTACAGGCTCAAAAAAACGTTCGAACAGAACGTCATATTTATCCTCATGAAACAAAATGACTTTTCCGCTAATAACATTGTACCAGGTAATGTGGTAACGATGGTACTTTTCACTGTACTCGGAAATGGATAAAATAAATTCACTGCGTCTGGTATCTGTTATTTCATAGGTTGAATCGCAGTGGTGGGAAAGTAATAGTTTGCCAATATTATAATCCCAGATGCGTAGCACCTGGTGTGGCAGATCGGTGGACTTTACGTATAAGTATTGTTTTGTATATTCACTATAGATATCCATTGTGTATTTGTAATCCAGGTCAAAACTCATGTCGAAGCCTTTGGCGTTAATGATAGTTTGGTTTGGAGAATCATAATCTTCGCGGGCTATATAATATGGAATAAAGCCACCTTCGGTCGAGAAAAATTCCATTCCTCTCCGGTCATAACGATTCGAATATGCATGAATAGGATATTTGTATTTAAACGGGACAATGATTTCGGCCGTTTCAAATTTTAATGCACCGTAAAGAGAATCCTGATACGCAACCATGATCCTTTTCCTGCGCCCGTACCTTTGCGAATCGTAACTATTCTCTTCCTCTACCATTTTTAAATACAACCATTGTGGATCAATAATGGTGAATTCATCGGTTTTGGTGAGGTCATCATGAAAGCCGTAGGTTTTGGGATGCGCAATATAACCACATAATTTTCCTTTAC
>JAYUZA010000297.1:0-5677 GCA_043752145.1 Flavobacteriales bacterium | reverse complement strand
TTAACCGATGGGGACAAGCCGTATTTGAAGTTGAAGATTATAAGAACGATTGGAACGGAAGCGATATGAAAAATTTCGAGTTGCCGGATGATACCTATTATTACGCCCTTACAGTTTTCGATTTACAAACGTTTTCAGGTTTCGTGGTTCTTAAACATTAGTGAAAAGGATAATACATATAGCCCTCTTTGTTTTCGTCTCTCATCTTGGAGCCGCGCAGCATACTGCGGTTACCTCACAGTATATGTTCAATAATTTGGTGATTAATCCCGCTTTTACCGGAGCATTAGATGCGTTCTCGGTTTCCGTTTCTCACAGGTCACAATGGTTAGGATTAAATGGTGCTCCCGAAACGCAGAATTTTTCCGTGCATGGCCCACTCAAAAACGAGAATACGGGGATTGGTCTTCTTATTTATCGCGATGCGATAGGGGTTACAAAGCAAAATGGAGTTTTTGCCCAGTATGCTTATAGGGTTAAAATTAATAAGAGCAAATTAAGTTTTGGGATCTCTGCCGGAGCTTCATTCATAAAATCCTCATGGGATCAGCTAGCTACAGTAACAACGAATGATCCATCGTTTAGCGCACCATACACGGCTGTTTTGCCCAACGGTAGTTTTGGTGTTTATTTTTACAATAAAGTGTTTTTTGCAGGCGCGTCAATGCCGTTTTTCATATCCCATAAGTCGTTGTCCATGGATGGAAAGCAAATAACGTATAGCTACGATAATTTTAATTTGCATGTGCAGGCAGGTGGATTCATTACGGTTGATAAAGATTTTATAATAAAGCCCTCAATATTGATTAAAGCCAGCCAAAGCAAGGTTCCGCAAGCAGATTTTAATTTGATCTGTTTATTATGGAATAAGGTAGGCTTAGGCATTTCCTACAGGACCGAAGATGCTTTGATTTTCCCGGCACAGTTCCATTTGAATGATCAGTTTATGCTCAGTTATTCATATGATATGACGCTTTCCACTCTCAAAAGCCATCAGTCCGGTTCGCATGAGGTGCTTTTAAGATATATGTTTTTGCATAAGCTAAATGTGGTTAATCCAAGGTATTTTTAATGGCTAAACAAAACATTATAAAAAAAGCGTGTGTTCTCGTCTGTGTATTTGGATGTTTGAACATCAATACCAATGCTCAAAAACTATTAACGGTTGACGCGGTTCATGAAAAAAGCAGGATTTCCGAATTTGGTATGGTTCCCTATAAGTCTGGGTGGACATATGTCAGTTCTCGCCCTGTTGGTTCAATCATCAAATATGTTGATGAAAAAAGCGAAACACCTTTATATAATGTAGTTCAAACCGATTCTACTTTTTCTAAGGAAAAACGATTTCACAAACCTTTCAATGCGAATTGTAATAATGGTCCTGTAACTTTTTCAAATGATTTTTCATCTGCAGTTATAACGCGCAATTTACCAATCAATAAAAAATTCAGGAATACTAAACAAAAACTAGGCCTTTTTTTTATGAAAGAAAAAAATGGAGAGTGGAAGGATAGCGCAGTCTTTCCTTATAATAGCGTTTCGTACTCATGCGCTCAGGCAACATTGAATAAGGCGGGAGATCAATTGGTATTTATGTCTGACATGCCTGGTGGCTATGGTGGTACTGACCTATATTATTCTTATCTAACTCCCGATGGATGGGCAAAACCTGAAAATCTAGGCCCGAAGATGAATTCTGAAAAAAATGAAATGTTCCCTTTTCTTCACCCCGATGGAAAATTTTATTTTTCTTCCGATCGGCCCGGTGGAAAAGGTGGTTTGGATATTTATTTTACGCGCGACCTGTATTTTACCAATAGTAATGTCGTGCCGATGGACTCATTGATAAACGGACCCGGAGATGATTTCTCATTCTGGAGCAATGTTGATAACGATGAAGGTTATTTTTCTTCCGATAGAAATGGTATTGATCAATTATTTTCATTTAAATTAAAATATCCTGAATTTGTTGATTGTAAAGAGTTTGAAGAAATTGAATTGTGTTACGAATTTTCCGAGGAAGCAACCATTGATGTCAAGAATCTTCCGCTGGTTTATGAGTGGGATTTTGGTGACGGACATAAAATAAAAAAGCTGTCGGCCGAGCATTGCTTTGAAAAACCCGGAACCTATACAATTCAACTTAACGTGTTTGATACTACAATTAATAAATTATACATGAATGAAGCCAGATATGAATTGGTGATAAAGGATATTAAACAACCCTTGGTCGTTTTTCCTGATTCGATCTACGTGAACGACACTTTGTTTTTTTCTGCCGGTAAAGGAACCTGGGAAGATTTCACTGTCGAAAATTATTTTTGGAAATTAAATAACGAGGTGGTGGAAAGCAGTGCAGGGAGTTTCAAGTTTCCCAAGGCCGGTGCTTACGATCTTGTACTGGGACTTACTTCAAGTACTGATAAGGATGGGATTTATATCAAAACATGTTTTCAAAAAAGATTTGTGGTTACTAACGAACCTTTTTCATACCAAGCAATGGATGTTTCACGTTTTATATCGAATCCCGACACTAGCCATAATACAAATGATACACCCATCGATTATCAGCTTATTCTAAATGAGTCAGCATCACGCAAAAAAATTGACGAAGTTAATTTCAGTTATTTTCATGAGCGGGTAAAAGAATATTATTTTACCGATGATAGTTTGTATAAATACACAATCGGATCTGTAGACCATCCTATCAAGTTAAAAGCCTTATTTGATTCTGTGCATAATGCAGGATTTGTTAATGCGCATGTTACCTTGATTGATAGCGATATTGAAGTCACTTCACAGTACGAAGTTTCGCAAGAAAAATTAAACGCTTTGTCAGGTTTGGGCTTGGACACGCTTACAGGAAAAACGTTTGAACTGGCGGCAATAAATTTCGATTATAATCAAAGTGGCTTTAGACCCGAAGGACTACCATCGCTTGATACAATTGTTACTTATATGAAAAAACATCCGGCCATCACACTTGAAATATCTGCCCATACCGACAATATTGGTACTGATCAATACAACAAGGACCTCTCGCAACAACGCGCTACATCAGTTTATGCATACATCCAAAGCAAAGGAATTGACCCGAACAGGATGATCCGTATCGGTTATGGTGAGCTGCATCCCAAATACTCAAATACAACACAAGACAATATGAACAAGAACAGAAGAGTTGAGTTTCGCCTTTTAAAATAGATCCCTGATATGATTAAAAAATTAATTCCTTACTTCATCACAACTGCTATTTTGCTGAATGGTTTTTCTGCAAAACTTCAATCACTCCCTGGAATGGAAGAAAATATTCCATTTCTCGTTACCTTCAGTAAAGAGGCCGAGAAATCTTGGGGAGATGATGATTTTTGCCAGATCGTTTTTATTGTAATTCCCAAATCACAAACATCTTCAGTATATATGCGGATTTTTGATCCCGAAGTAGGTGGTAAATGTGATGAGAATAGGGGTGGATTTAATTCTTCCACAAAATACTCGTTATACGGAGCGGACTGCTATAGTAAGATCAGCGGAGAAAATAAGGATCCGATCGGTAATTATAAAAAAGGAAATGTGCTTTTTTCGCGATCATTTTCGTCTGATACTGCTTACGATAATAAATGGTATTCATTTGGACCTGTAAATCCTGCCGAGGGTGAGCTCATACCCGAATTGGGTGGATATGTTTTTAAATTGATAATCGAGGGTAGCACAGGCGATGATGGTAACTTGTATAAAATTTTTCTTAGCAACAAAAGCACCTTGAATAGCAAAGTTGAAGGCGGAAATGTTTTTGTGTATGAATATTCTTTCAGGCTGAATGCCGATAGGAGCACGACTCATCTCTATCCTTATGTTGATGCTAATACGATCGCTATTAAACAATATAATTTCGATTTTGATGACGATGCTGATATAAAAATAATATCAATGTCAAACCCTGCTTTTAGCGTAACGGCTTCAAAAGATAATGAGTGGAAGGAGAGCTCCTTCACCGTTACCGAAAAGGATAAAAACACTTCACTGGATGTGCAAATTGTGAAAACGGGAAATGCGAGAAATAATAATGTAGTGTTCTCTTTTACGAATCAATATGGAAAATCTATGCCGTTTTATGCCATTCCTATTGGGGCAATTCCTAAAAAGAGCATAGTAGTTAAACCTAAAGGAAAAAAGGCTAAATGAAACAGGTGATCAGTAAATATTATGCCTTCTTTACCATTTTTATCTCAAGTATTTCTACCAGTTTCTCAATTGTGTAATCGATGTCTTCTTTGGTAGTATACTTACTGAATGAAAAACGAACATTTGCTCTTGCAGGATCAATTTTTAAAGCCTCCAACACATGCGAACCCTTATTGCTTCCGCTTGAACAGGCGCTTCCGCCCGATGCTGCTATGCCATTAATATCTAAATTAAACAACAACATTTCATTGCTCTCATGCGGAGGGAAACAAACATTCAAAACGGTGTATAAACAACTGCCGTTATAGTCCCCATTGTATGTCACATCGGGTATAGTATCATTTAATTTTTTTATCATGTAATTTTTTATTCCCTGAATATGGTTTACATGTTCACCCATCTCACTAATGGCAATTTCCATGGCCTTGGCCATTCCTATAATGCCATATAAATTTTCGGTTCCACCGCGCAAATTTCTTTCCTGTGCTCCGCCAAAAAGGATCGGACTTATTTTTATTTTTTCGCTTTTGTATAAAAAACCAACGCCTTTCGGACCGTGAAATTTATGCGCGCCACAAGTTAAAAAGTGAACTTTTATTTTTTTTACATCAATAGGGAAGTGACCCATTGTTTGAACCGTATCGCTGTGAAAAAGTGCGCTATATTTTTCACACAGTTCACCAACTTTTTCTACATCCAGAACATTACCAATTTCATTATTGGCATGCATTAAGCTTACAAGCGAATTGGGATTGCTTTTTAATAATGCTTCCAGGTCATTCAGATCAATATGACCATCTGCTAACGTTTTTACATGCGAAAAAGTAATTCCGCTTTTTTTGCAGATCTCCTCAATGGTATGAGTCACTGCATGGTGCTCAATGGCACTTGAAATAATATGTTTTACCCCAAGATCAAGTACCGCTCCGGTAATGGCCATATTGTCCGCCTCAGTTCCCCCCGATGTAAATATGATCTCCGATGTTTTTGCACCTATCAACTGAGCAATTTGTTTACGCGACATTTCGATCTCTCCCTTTGTTTTTCTTCCAAAGGAATGTGTACTTGAAGGGTTTCCAAAATCTTCACGCATTATTGGCAACATAGCTTCCAAAACCCTTGGTTCAAGCGGTGTTGTGGCGGCATTGTCTAAATAAACTCTTTTATTCATAATTCAAATTTCGGAATTTTGTGGAATGTAAGTCAACATATTTTAGCCCAATCTTGGATTTTAACCAAGTATTTTCTTTACACTTGTTTTGATAAGGTCGGCAAACTCATTGGCTTTCTCCATCGATTTACCTTCGCTATAGATCCGTATGATCGGTTCGGTATTACTTTTTCTTAAGTGAACCCATCCTTCGGCAAAATCAATTTTCACCCCATCTTCAGTATTTATTTTCTCTTTAGCATAAGCTTGCTTTAATTTTTCAAGTAATTCGTCAACATTAATCGCGGGAGTCAACTCGATCTTATTTTTGCTCATGAAATA
>JAYUZA010000296.1:0-5678 GCA_043752145.1 Flavobacteriales bacterium | reverse complement strand
GAATTATTTGATCAACATCTTCCAATTCCAGGTTTTTCAAAATAAAATCCAGAAGGTCTTTTGGCATCGACTGATCATGAATAAAACGAACCGGCTCGCCTTTTTTACGCTTTTTCAAACCACGGGTCATTTTTTCCATGATACCCTTTGAATAATCCTCCACTAACTCTAATTCCGAATCACGTGTTACTTTAATATTATAAGCCTCAATTTTATTATAATCAAAAATGGAATAGATCTCGGTTAAGCAATGACGAATAACATCATCTAAGAACATCACATTTGTGCGTTCAGTATTTTCATCGGGTACTACCAAAAAACGGGAAACAACCTGCGATGGGACTTCAATTAAAGAATACTGAAAATCATCAGTCGTCTTTTTATGTGATAGTTTTATTGCCAAATAAATTACTTTATCACGCAAATCGGGAAACTTGCTTTTTTTACCGAACATGATGGGTACAAGAGCAGGACGAACAGTTTCATCAAAATATTTTTTTACAAAATCGCTTTGCTTGGGTGTTAACTGTTTTTCGTTGATATGATAAATGCCTTTTTTCTGAAGTTTCTTCATAATAAGGGCAAAAGTATCCTCAAACATTTTTTGCTGCTCCACCACAACTTTGTGGATCCTGTCTAAAATTTTACGCGGATCAAAATCCAGAGCTCTTTTGGCTTTGCCGGGCAATGCATCCATCCGCTGCAACGATGCCACACGTACACGAAAGAACTCATCCTGGTTATTGGAAAAAATACCTAAAAAACGTAAACGTTCAAGCAAGGGCACGCGATCATCGTTGGCTTCCTGCAACACACGCGCGTTAAAAGACAGCCAGCTAAGATCCCTGTTAATAGTCTCGAAATTTTTCAATTTTATATTCTCGTTCTTGCCCATAGTAAATTATCAAAAAATTGACTGACGTAATGTTAACATGAGGTTAATGTATTGTGAGTTTATAGTCTAATTAGTTTAAAGAAGCTAATTTTTCCTCGATCATTTTGATCTTTGCCATTGCATCGGTTTGTTTTTGGCGCTCAAGCTCCAATACGTTAGCCGGTGCTCCCGCCACAAATCGTTCGTTACTTAATTTCTTATCCACCATTTTTAAAAAGCCCTTGGTGTATTCCAATTCTTGTTTCAGATCGGCTTTTTCAGAAGCAACATCAATTTGTTCGGTAAAAGGAATAAAGAACTCGGCCGATTTCACAATAAATGAAAACGCGTTCTTAGGCTTTTGGGCCGAACGCTCCAATGATTTTATGTTGCAAAGTTTCACAACTATTGAATCGAACTTACCATCAACGGTTCCGGCAATTTTAAGATCAACCGCTACTTTGTTGGCAATATTTTTTTCTTTGCGAATGTTTCGCACGTTCACAATAATTTCTTCAGCCAAAGCGAATTTATCAAGCACTTCGTTATTTACCTTACCCAGTGTTGGCCAGGTTGAAACAATGCAATAGTCTTTTCCTTTGCGTTCTTTTAACGCATGCCAAATTTCTTCGGATATAAATGGCATGAACGGATGCATAATAACCGCTAACTTTTCAAAATAACCAATTGTTTTTTCAAATGTAAGTTTATCAATAGGCGCTTCAAAACCCGGTTTTATCATTTCAAGGTACCAGGCGCAAAATCCATCCCAAATAAGTTTATAGGTAGCTATTAATGCATCTGAAATCCTGAATTTTTCATAATGATCGTTGATCTCTGCCAAAGCGGTATTCAATTTTTGTTCAAACCATTCGCAGGCAACTTTTGATGCATCGGGTTGCGCATCATTGCTAACTTCCCAGCCTTTTACCAAACGCAATGCATTCCAAACTTTGTTGCAAAAATTTCTTCCTTGTTCACAATACTGACTATCGAACATAAGGTCATTTCCCGCAGGTGACGATAATAACATCCCCACACGCACACCATCGGCACCATATTTTTCAATTAAGTCGATAGGATCGGGTGAATTTCCCAATTGTTTCGACATTTTACGTCCTAGTTTATCGCGAACAATTCCTGTATAATAAACATTTTTGAATGGCAGATCGCCCATGTATTCGTACCCCGAAATAACCATACGTGCTACCCAAAAGAACATTATTTCAGGAGCGGTTACTAAATCATTTGTTGGATAATAATACGCAAGATCTTTATTTGGTTTTCCTGTGCGTATTGCATCGGCATCAAAAACCGAAATAGGCCATAGCCATGATGAGAACCATGTATCCAATACATCTTCATCCTGTCTTAATTCTTCAATTTTAATATTTACGTTTCCGGATTTCACTTTTGCTTTTTCATGCGCATCTTCAATGCTGCGTGAAACAACATAATCACCGGCACCTTCACCATAATGAAAAACTGGAATGCGGTGTCCCCACCAAAGCTGACGGGAAATACACCAGTCCTTGATGTTTTCCATCCAGTGACGATATGTATTTACAAACTTCGCGGGATGAAATTTAATATTTCCATTAATAACATTATCCAATGCAGGTTTTGAAAGTTCTTTCATTTTCACAAACCATTGCAATGATAAACGCGGTTCAATTACCGCATCGGTCCTTTCACTAAAACCAACTTTGTTTACATGATCTTCAACTTTTACCAAATAACCAAGTTCTTCCAATTCCTTGGCAATTTCCTTCCTCACTTTAAAACGATCAAGACCCGAATATTTTCCTGCTTCGGCAGTAAGCGTGCCGTTAGGATTCATGATATCAATGACGGCAAGGTTATGTTTCTTACCCAATTCATAATCGTTAATATCGTGTGCGGGTGTTACTTTTAAACATCCCGTTCCAAATTCTTTATCAATATATCCATCGGCAATAATGGGTACTTCACGGTTTACAATTGGAATAATTGCTTTTTTTCCAACCAAATGTTTGTAGCGCTCATCATCGGGATGAACACAAACACCGGTATCAGCCAAAATAGTTTCAGGTCGCGTGGTGGCAATGGTTATCCAGTCATCATACGTATCCTTTACTTTATAACGAACGTAAAATAATTTTGAATTAACTTCTTTGTGTTGAACTTCTTCATCTGACACTGCTGTTAATGCTACAGGGTCCCAATTAACCATACGAACGCTTCGGTAGATATGTCCTTTTTCATACAGATCAATAAATGTATCCAATACACTTGATGAATAATGATCATCCAGCGTAAAACGTGTACGTTCCCAATCGCATGAAGCGCCTAATTTTTTTAATTGTTCAAGAATTACACCTCCGTGTTTCTCGGTCCAGTCCCAGGCGTGTTGCATAAATTCATCACGACTCAAATCCGATTTTTTAATTCCTGCTTCGCGTAATTTATTTACAACTTTTGCTTCGGTGGCAATACTTGCATGATCGGTTCCGGGAACCCAGCAGGCATTTTTTCCAAGCAAACGCGCTCTGCGCACCAATACATCCTGTATAGTATTATTGAGCATATGGCCCATGTGTAAAACACCTGTAACGTTTGGTGGAGGAATTACAATAGTAAATGGCTCGCGGTCATCGGGAGTTGAATGAAAAAAACCATGGTCCATCCATGATTTGTACCATTTATTTTCAATTGCTTCGGGTTCGTATTTTTTTGATAATTCCATTCTCAAATTTCCCTTTAAAACGGGAGTGTAAAGTTATAAAATTGTTAACGTCATTGATATATCATATAATAGTAAATGCGTTTTTGTTATATAAACCTTATATGGCCTTATACAAAGGTTAATTAATTGAAATGGCTGATTTTACAGGATAAATTTGGTTCATGTTAAACTTAAAACTATTTATATGAAGAAAATGATGCTTGCAGTACTTTTCCTTGGATTGGGAAAATTTGCACAAACACAAACACAGCCTATCGCTTTAAACCAGGCCGAAATTACTTTTCAAAAAGAGGTGCATGACTATGGAGAAGTTAAACAAGGTGGCAATGGTGACTGCCAGTTTAAGCTCACCAATACTGGAACAGCCCCTTTAATTATTTCAGATGCCAAGGGTTCGTGCCAATGTACCGTACCCGAATGGCCAAAAACCCCCATTCTACCGGGCGAGTCGGCTACCATAACCGTACATTATAATACGGCAAGGGTTGGCGAAATTAATAAAACCGTTACCCTTACGGCCAATATTGAAGGCGGTACTAAAGTGGTGAGAATTAAGGGGAAAGTAGTGGCAGGCGAGGTTGCAGGAGCTCCTGTTAATACCGATACCGGACCAAAAGCCGACCATTAAGCCAACTATATTGATATATTTACGTCAATCAAATACCTTGTAAACGAAAACAAAACCAATTTTGTTAAAGCTTTGTTAAGGTTTTGGGATATTGGACATTTGGCAATAAATTTGTTGTAGTAATTAATATAAAAACAAACTAGACTAAAAAAAATATGAAAAATTTAATCTTATCAGTGGGAATTTTATTTTTAGGAGCTGTTGCTGCTAAAGCCCAAACACCGGCTGCGCAAGCAGAAATGACATTCCAAAAGGAAGTTCATGATTATGGAGAAGTTAAACAAGGCGGAAATGGTGACTGTGCATTTAAATTCACAAACACCGGTACTGCTCCGTTAATTATTTCTGACGCAAAAGGTTCATGTGGTTGCACAGTTCCTGAGTGGCCAAAAAATCCAATTAAACCGGGAGAAAGTGCTGAAATTAAAGTTCACTACGATTCAAAACGTGTAGGCCCTATCAACAAAACTGTTACTGTTACAGCTAACATTGAAGGTGGTACTAAAGTTATTCGTATAAAAGGTAATGTACAAGCTGCTCCGGTTGATGGTGCTCCCGTTAATACAAACGGTGGTCCTAAAGTTGACTAATGCATAAGGTATTACTAATTATATTTCTTTTGATAAACTCCGCTTCGGCTTATTGCCAAGCGGAGTTTTCGTTTAAAAAGAGTACCATTAAATTTCCCAAAACAAAACAAGGTGCTGTATTAAAAGGCGAATACGAGTTTACCAATACCGGTAACCAGCCTTTAATTATTTCCGAAATAAAAGTTACCTGCCCTTGTACTAAATACGAATTTCCTAAAGAACCCATTATGCCGGGCGCCACAGGTGTGATCAAAGTGATTTTCGATACAAAAGACGCGTATGGTTGGCAGGACAGAAATCTTGACATTTATTCAAACGCGAAAAAAAATCCGGTGAAGGTTAGGTTTAAGGTGCAGGTTGAGGAAAAGAAGTAATTAGCAAATTTGGAAAATTAGCAGATTAGCAAATTATATCGATCATGAAGAAAATAATTTTTACACTCTTTTTATTTTTCACAGTTCAATTCTCCTTTGCGCAAAAAGATTCCGTGATCATTCAAGGCTATGTAAAAGATACAGCAAACGGTGAACTTATGCCTTTTACTGATATTGTGTTTGACACCTTAACGGGGGCACATAAGGACATGAAAGGAATTTATGAAACAAGAACAGATTTTGAAGGCTATTTTAAAATAAAAATTCCAAAATCAATGCTTTCGGCAAAACATAAGGCCCTCTATTTTAAAATTATCGGATACTCTTTCAGTCCGATAATTTTGGATAGAAACTCATTTAAAAAAAAGATAATAGCGTTTGGAAAAGTGGTTCCCAACCAGTTTCAAGGCGAAATGCAACCGATCGACCCGAATAAAAAAAATGATTAAAAGAGTTTGCATTTTCGAAAAAAAACAGACCAATGCGA
>JAYUZA010000295.1:0-2124 GCA_043752145.1 Flavobacteriales bacterium | reverse complement strand
GCCTAAACTTGCCAGTTCAATGGCCGAAGCTTTTCCAATTCCTTGCGTACTTCCGCAAACCAGTGCTACTTTATTTTTTAGATCTAAATTCATTTTTTAACCACTAAGGCACTAAGAACACTTAGCCGCACTTAGATTTTTTTGATTTCTGATCTTTAATCTCAGATTTTCCCGTTTTTATTTTTTTATACTCGTTTAATTTCGGCTCCAAGTTTGATCAATCGTTGATCAATATTCTGGTAACCTCTGTCAATTTGCTCAATGTTATGGATGGTACTTTTTCCCTGTGCGCTTAAGGCTGCTATTAATAAGGAAACACCTGCACGAATATCGGGCGATGACATGGTAACACCACGAAGATTAAACTGGCGATTCAAACCAATTACGGTTGCACGATGCGGATCACACAAAATAATTTGTGCGCCCATATCTATTAATTTATCGACAAAGAATAAACGGCTCTCGAACATTTTTTGATGGATCAATACACTTCCTTTTGCCTGTGTGGCAACAACTAAAATTATACTCAACAAGTCGGGTGTAAATCCCGGCCATGGCGCATCTGAAATAGTCAATATACTTCCGTCAATAAATGTTTCGATCTCATATTTTTCCTGCGATGGAATATAAAGATCATCGCCACGCAATTCCATTTTAATTCCCATGCGTTGAAAAATAGTTGGAATTATTCCCAACTCTTTGTACGCCACATTTTTTATGGTGATCTCCGATTGGGTCATTGCTGCCAATCCGATAAAACTTCCGATCTCGATCATATCAGGCAATAATGTATGTTCACATCCATGTAATTCTTTTACACCTTCAATGATCAACATGTTTGAACCTATTCCCGAAATTTTTGCACCCATGCGCACCAACATTTTACACAATTGTTGTATGTATGGTTCACAGGCTGCATTATAAATAGTTGTTGTTCCTTTAGCAAGAACTGATGCCATTAAAACATTGGCTGTTCCGGTTACACTTGCCTCATCAAGCAACATAAATGTACCAACCAATTGTTTTGATTCTACACTATAAAATTCTTCGCTGGCATCGTAATTAAATGTTGCCCCTAATTTTTGAAATCCTAAAAAGTGCGTGTCCAATCTTCTTCTTCCAATTTTATCACCACCGGGTTTTGGAATATACCCTTTACCAAACCGCGCTAACAAGGGACCCACGATCATGATACTTCCACGCAATCCTCCGCCTTTATTTTTAAAGTCAGCCGAGGTTAAATATTCAAGATTTACATTCTTGGCTTCAAAATCAAAAATCCCTTCACCTCGCTTATCAACTTTAACACCCATGGAAGCCAAAAGGCTTATGAGTTTATTTACATCAATAATGTCAGGAATATTTTTTATGGTCACTTTTTCGGGTGTAAGCAAAACTGCGCTTATTATTTGAAGCGCTTCATTTTTTGCGCCCTGCGGAATTATTTCACCCTTTAATCTGTTACCACCTTTAACTTCAAACGTTGCCATGAATTAAAATCTTTTTTTATTGTTGTTATTGTAGGGACGGTTCTTGTTGAACTTTTTCTTCTTGTAATTATTGTTGTTACTACTACTGGTGTTTGACGTAGGTTTACCCATGTTTTGGTTGCTTAACTGAACATCTTTCCATTCAATTTTTCCACCCGACATTTCCTTTAAATGAACTAAAATAACATCATCAGTAACCGAATCGCGATTCCAAGTCAAATACATACGTTTCATCAAATTAGCGATCATCAAAATAATGGCATTTTTTTCATCGCCTTCATCCATCTTAACAGCTTTAGCAACCATCAATTCAATTGTTTTTCCGTAATGTCCGTAACGAACATCTTTTCGGGGATACTTTATTTTTTCTGGCTTTGCTGTAAATACTTCAGGCTCGGGCTTGGGGTATGGTGAATCAACCTCCAGCTTGAAATTCGAAACAAGGTATAAATGCGTCCAAAGTTTTTGCTTGAAATCCTCCACATCCTTTGGTTGGGGATTTAAAATTCCCATAACCTGCACGATGGTCTTCGCTGCTTTGGTTCGTTCTTCACGGTCGGCAATTGTCATGCAGTGATTCACCATTTCCTGAATATAACGTCCATGTTCGGGCATAAATAAATGCTCGCGTTGG
>JAYUZA010000294.1:0-2125 GCA_043752145.1 Flavobacteriales bacterium | reverse complement strand
CAAATGCATCGGCTTTTTATGTGCCAGGCGATGAGTTGCAAATAACATCGTCAACTGGTATCGTATTCAGGGCATGGGTTACGGCAGTTGCAACCAATAGCATTACAGTTCAAAACAAAATGGGTGTTTCATCCTTAATTACAGGCACCTGTGTAACCAAAATTATGCGATCGGGCAGACGCAATCAGGCGGGCACATCTGTTGCTTCGGTAACAACTTTGGCTAATCCCTTAACCAGTTTTAAAACAAATTTATTTACCAACGTTCTTCAAGCTTCAGCTATTCAAATGTCGGATCAATGGCGTACTTTTTGCGATTGCTATGATGTAACAGGAAGTTTTGCTTCGCCAAGTACCAATGCGTATATTCTAGGAACCAGGGGAAACTGGCGTATGAAAAAGTCGTTATTGCATTTAACCGAGCGAACGCAGAGTCATTACAATAAAAACACCAATTTGCGTGACGATGGAATGTTTACCTCATTTACCCCGTATTATAAATTAAATGCCGGAAATTGGGAAATTGATGGCAAGAACTGGACATTTACCAGCGAAGTAAGTGAGTTTAGTCCGTTCGGACAGGAGTTGGAGAACAAGGATGCGTTGGGTCGTTATAGTGCTGCAACTTTTGGATATCGCCAAACATTTGCTACCAGCGTTGCAGCCAATGCACGTTACAGGGACATTGGGTTTGATAATTTTGAGGATTACGGATTTAGCCCTTGTGCCGACAATCACTTTAAATTTACCAATTTCGTGGCTAACGTAGTTAGCACTACTGCTCATACAGGACGAAAAAGCATGAAGGTAGTATCGGGAACCAACGTAACCATGGTTAAAACATTAAGCGTTTGTGCTCCCGAGGGATGCAACCTTACCCTAACAACAACAGGCACTGCTCCTACAATTACCTATACTATTAATAACGGAACAGCGCCTTACAACATTCAGTACAATTTAATAAGTGGCGATCCGGACGTTTCATTAACCGCCACGGGCTTTGTTGTTACGGGTGCAGCAGGAACATTTATTTTAGAAATAATAGTGACCGATGCCAATGGTTGCCAATTAACCACTTTAATACAATAAAAAATTTAATACGATAATTATGAAGTTATTTAGAAAAAAAATATTGGTTGTTTTTATTTCCTTATTGGGATATGAAGCAAGTGCGCAAACAACTATACCAAACACCAGTTGCGAGCATCCGTATTTTGCGTGTATAAATCCAAACATGGTTCCTACCGATTTTCCGTACGATTTTAGAATCCCCACTACATCAACCTGCCAGTTTACAACACCTTTTGATTTGTGGTATACCTATAATTTAGCAAGTTCGGTAAGTGCTTCGGGACTATTCATTCAATCATCCACAGCCTTAGGTATGCAAGGGTATACATTGTACGGACCATTTTTTGCACCTTTAGCTGCCTGTGATATCCCTGGCTTAGGTGCCGGTGTTATTTTAAGCTCATCAAGTACACCTGCTACAACATACACCACGGCTACGATGACGCTGGGATATTATTACCTTAAAATACCCACCACAGTTTGTAATCAAACTATAACATTAAGCAAAGTATCCGGTGGAACTTTTGGTTGTAATAGCGCTGTTACCTGCGATAAATGCATTGGCTCATTTGCACCTGAAGCATCAAAAGAATACGTTTTAAGTGCATGGGTAAAAGAAGACGCAGCGGCAGCCACTAAAACAAGTTATAATTTTCCTTCCATTACAATTGATTTTGTTCCTGCAGCTTCGGTTGGACCTTATACGGCAAGTGGTCAAATAATTGACGGATGGCAGCGCATTGAACAAAAATTTACCATTCCCGTGGGCTCAACACAAATGACCTTGAAGATGGCATGCTCAACAGGCACCTGTTATTTTGACGATGTGCGCGTTTTTCCAAACGATGGAAGCATGAAAAGTTATGTGTATGACCCGGTTAATTTGCGTTTGGTTGCAGAGATGGATGAACGCCACTATGCCACTATGTATGAATATGACGAAGAAGGAAAACTGGTGCGGATAAAGAAAGAGACCGAACGAGGCATCATGACAATACAGGAAAGCAAAACAGCTGTGGTTAAACAATAATTAGTAAAAGGTCACTTAAAAAAAT
>JAYUZA010000293.1:0-5684 GCA_043752145.1 Flavobacteriales bacterium | reverse complement strand
GATGGAAAAAGACCTTTTCCAACGTATCGTTTCACTAAAATATCAACCTTTTTTCTGGGTTTCGCTGGCTTTGATCCTTATGCACGTTGCCGGGCTTTTATGGTCTGAGAATACGGCTTACGGACTCAAGGATATTAAAACCAAATCGCCTTTGGTACTCATGCCCATGATTTTTTTATCAAGTCGTGCCTTTCAATTGAAAGAGGAGATGAGGTTCGTGAAATTCATCTTTATTTTGTCGTTAGTGGTATGCACGTTATTTAGTTTTGGCATCTATTTTCATTGGATAAAGCCGGCACAATTCAATCCTTCTGATATGCGTACCATGATCTTTGGCGTTTCGGGTGTACGATTGGCATTATTTATTTGTCTGGCACTTTGTTTTTTAGTGTACGATCTGTATCATCAAAAAAAGTGGCCGGTACGGTTATTGCTTTTTGCTGTTTCGCTTTGGTTTTTGTTTTTCCTCAATTTCATTGAGTCAGGTACAGCAGTGGTGTTTTTGATATTGCTGGCAGCCTATACGTTCCTGTATATTATTTTAGTACGATTCAGTCGCGTCAAACAAATAATTGTATTAAGCATTGGCTTGATAATTTTAGTGACCACAGCACTTGTGTTTTATTCGTACGTAACCTCTATGATGGCGAAGAAGCCAAATCCTGTTAAGGGTAATTTAACCAAGCGTGGCGAAGAATATAAGAATTATTCAAAGCTTCCGTATTTAGAAAATGGTTATGTGGTTGGGAATTACATTGCCATTTATGAATTAATGGATGCCTGGAATACACGTTCGGAAATAAAAATAGGAAAGTATGATAAAAAAGGGCAAACCATTTTATCGACCTTGTTACGTTATTTAAATTCAAAAGGTGGAGTTAAGGATGCCCAGGCGGTGGAAAAACTTTCACAACAGGATGTGGTGAACATTGAGAACGGAATTGCGAATTATAATTATCAGTTTATGTTTGGCTGGCAAAAGCGCCTGATGCAAATCGTGTTTGAATTCGAATCATATCGGATGGGATTAAAACCGTTTGGCAATAGTGTAACCCAACGATTTGAATATTGGAAAATAGCACTCGATTTATTTGCCGAAAACAAAATTATTGGAATTGGCACAGGTGATGTAAAGGATGCGTATGAAGAGGCGTATAAGAAGTACGCGTTCAATATCGACCCCCGCTTTAAACTGCGCGCGCACAATCAGTATTTAACCATGGCCGTTGCATTTGGTTTGGTAGGTTTGGTGGTGTTTTTCGTTTACGCTTTTTCGCTGGTATGGACCAAGGCATATAAAGAGCATCCTTATTTTACTTTTGCGTTTTTGATCGTTATGCTTTTCTCCTTTTTATCGGAAGACACCATGGAAACACAAAGTGGTGTTACGTTTATTGTGTTTTTTCACACGCTGTTTCATTTGAAGAAGCACGAACAACGAACAACGATTTCCTTTACTTCGGATGATAAATCTCAACAGTACCTTTAGTTTTCCAGGCCAGGTGAAAATCGCTCACGATCACAAATAAACGATTATTGTTATTTTGTTCAGCAATTTGCCATTCTCCCTTCTTTTTTACTTTATAAATAACAGCAGTGTGCTCAGGGTATTCACCAATAAAGTTTCCGTTTTTGAATTTGACCTTTTTGAAACGAATGATATCACCCGGTGTAACAGGTTGACTTGTATAATTCACTTTCGTTCCAAATCCCCAGGGCGAGGTCCATTTGGCACCCGCAGCGTTTAAAGCCGCACTGGCAAGGTCCCAACACTGACCCGTGCCCACTTTTTTGCCCATATTGCTATTAACAAAAGCAATTATTTTTTCGTTTATGGTAGCTGCTGAAATCGATAGCTGACTCATCACTATAAGTGATAACAATAGTTTTTTCATAGGATCTAAATTTGGTGTTAACCCCTAAGGTATAAAATAATTTTGTTTTCATGCGGCATTATGGCCAATATTTATATGTAAACAGTGTAAGTTATTGGTTAAGTTGTGTAATTCAGTTAGAATAAAAAAAAGGCACCTTTATCCACGAGTTTATTTTAGCTGTGCAAAGCGCACAACATTTATGCTTGATTATTAAAACAAAAATTATGGGAAATTTATTGTATGCAATAGCTGTTATACTTATAATAGTTTGGGCCATTGGATTTTTAGGATACAATGCCGGTGGTATCATTCACATTTTACTTGTTATAGCCGTCATCGCTATAATTTTACGGGTTATAAGGGGCGGAAACGCGGTCTGATAAACATTAAAGTGCTAAATAATTTTAATTAACTATTATGCTTTTTTTGCATGATGGTTCAAAATGGTTATCAATTAAATTTAAATACTAAATCGGTTTACGCAATTGTTAAAGTAAAACTCATTCAATATGAATGGATAAGCCGAAATTTAAAAATGTAAAACGTGTAAATTATGTTATGAATCATGTAATATAAAGTTGAGAAAAAAATAAACATTTACATCGTTAACACAAAAAAGTAAAACTGTTTTGAAGTTACATATAAAACATATGGTAAGCAATCGCTGTAAAATGGCGGTGAAGGAAGAGTTAAAAAAACTCGGATTGCATTACATTGTGGTTGAATTAGGGGTAGTGGAGATCATGGAAGATCTTTCAGCCGTAGAGCGTGAAGAATTGAGAAAGGCTTTAGCCGAATGGGGTTTTGAACTGATGGATGACAGAAAATCGGTGTTAATTGATAAGATTAAGGCTGCAATCCTTGAAATGATACATCAAAAGGATGAAATGAGGAAAGTCAATTTTTCAAATTTTTTAAGTCAAAAATTAAATGAAGAATATTCGTTTTTGGCAAGTTTATTTTCAGAGGTGCAGGGTACCACAATTGAACAATTCATTATTTCTCATAAAGTTGAATATATTAAGGAATTAATTATTTATGGTGAATTAAGCATTACCGAAATTGCCTGGAAAATGAACTACAGTAGTGTGGCGCATTTATCAAATCAATTTAAAAAAGTTACCGGGCTTTCACCTTCGCATTTTAAACAATTAAAAGATATCAGAAGGGGTACCGATAAAGAAACCGAATTATTAATCATTATTGATAAACAAGGATCAACTTCTACCATTGGTAAATCAATTTAGCGGCTAGTTATATCTATAATTGCTAAAAAACGAAATGCGGTTTTTGAATCCATGGGGTAAACATAACAAAGTCAAATTCAATAAAAACAGATTCTTTTGCTTGTATTAACAAGCATAAAAAAGTGGGATTTATGTAAGTTTTTCGATAACTTATGTAATCCGGCTTCAGTATTAATATTCTACTTTCATCTTACTTGAAATTTATTGCGCTACTTACACATAGTTGATATTTTCAATTTAAATTTGTTACAACCAACTGGTTATAAGGATTAATGATGTCTGAAGTGAAAAAAGTAGCCGTCCCCGCGGGATTCTTTCCCAGGGTTTTAAAAAGCAAAGAAATTTTAAATTCTTTGGCTATAACCCTTGCAATTTTCAATCGTATAATTCTTAAACTTTCAGTTAAAAAAAGCATTAATTATTTTTTCATTCAAAGCAGCCGTTTTGAATTACCAAGCATAAATTTCCCTTTTTATAATTCAAGCCTATGAAAACAAAAATTATAAAGTCCATCGCAGGTGAAAGTAAATCTGAAAAAAATGGCGTTGCATTAAAAAAGAGCGGAGCGGTTCATAAGATGGAGGATTCGATTTTAACGGATACCGAACTTTTGGAAGCTCTTCAGAAAGTGAAAAATGGAAATTTTTCTGTCAGGCTTACAGCAGCCAATCAAACCGGAGTAAAAAGATCCATTTGTCAAACACTTAACGAAATCATTGATCTGAACGAACGAATGGTGTTCGAATTTCAAAAAGTAGGAACAAGTATTGGTAAGCAAGGCAAGCTTACAAACCGTGTGGAACTTGATGGCGCCAGGGGTTCGTGGAGCTCTTGCGTTGATTCGGTCAATACACTTATTTCAGATCTGGTGCATCCAACAGTTGAAATTGCACACGTAATTACCTCGGTTGCAAAAGGCGATTTATCCAATGAAATGCCTTTGTCCATTGAAGGTAATCCATTACAAGGTGAGTTTTTAAGAATTGCCAAAGAGGTAAACGGCATGGTGAAACAGCTTAACTTATTTTCGATGGAGGTAACGCGTGTTGCTCGTGAGGTAGGAACCGAAGGAAAATTAGGTGGACAAGCCAAAGTAAAAGGTGTGGGGGGAGTATGGAAAGATCTTACCGACTCGGTAAATAAAATGGCTAGTAACCTTACCGGTCAGGTACGTAACATTGCCGATGTAACAACAGCGGTTGCGAAAGGTGACCTATCGAAAAAAATTACAGTTGACGTAAAAGGCGAAATTTTAGAATTAAAAAACACTATTAATACGATGGTGGATCAGCTAAACTCATTCTCGTCAGAGGTAACACGTGTTGCACGGGAGGTAGGTACCGAAGGAAAACTAGGTGGACAAGCACAGGTAAAAGGTGTTGGTGGAACATGGAAAGATCTAACAGATTCGGTAAACCAAATGGCGAGTAACTTAACAGGTCAGGTTCGTAACATTGCCGATGTAACAACAGCGGTTGCAAAAGGCGACTTATCAAAAAAAATTACGGTGGATGTAAAAGGAGAGATCCTCGAGCTAAAGGATACAATTAATACAATGGTGGATCAGTTGAACTCATTCTCGTCAGAGGTAACACGTGTTGCACGTGAGGTAGGTTCGGAGGGAAAACTGGGTGGACAAGCAAAAGTGCGTGGTGTTGGTGGTGTATGGAAAGATTTAACGGATTCGGTAAATCAAATGGCATCAAACTTAACGGGTCAGGTGCGTAACATTGCCGAGGTTACAACAGCGGTTGCAAAAGGTGACTTATCGAAAAAAATTACAGTGAACGTTGCGGGTGAGATCCTCGAGTTAAAAAATACAATTAACACGATGGTGGATCAGCTTAACTCATTTGGTGCCGAGGTAACACGTGTTGCACGTGAGGTAGGATCAGAGGGAAAATTAGGTGGTCAAGCAAAGGTAAAAGGTGTTGGTGGAACGTGGAAGGATTTAACAGATTCGGTAAATCAAATGGCATCTAACTTAACCGGTCAGGTACGTAACATTGCCGAGGTAACAACAGCGGTTGCGAACGGTGACTTATCGAAGAAAATTACGGCTATCGCTGAAGGTGAAATTTTGGAGTTAAAGAAAACCATTAATACAATGGTGGATCAGCTCAATTCATTCTCATCAGAGGTAACACGTGTGGCGCTTGAGGTAGGTACCGAAGGAAAATTGGGTGGACAAGCAAAAGTAAAAGGTGTTGGTGGAACGTGGAAGGATCTTACCGACTCGGTAAACCAAATGGCGAGTAACTTAACCGGTCAGGTGCGTAACATTGCCGAGGTAACTACCGCTGTGGCGCGTGGTGACTTGTCGCGACAAATTACAGTTGATACAAAAGGTGAGATCCTTGAGTTAAAAAATACGATTAATACAATGGTGGGTCAGTTGAACTCATTTGCATCAGAGGTAACGCGTGTGGCGCTTGAGGTTGGTACTGAAGGGAAGCTTGGTGGTCAGGCGCAGGTAAAAGGTGTTGCTGGTACATGGAAAGATTTGACTGACTCCGTAAACCAAATGGCGAGTAACCTTACCGGCCAGGTGCGCAACATT
>JAYUZA010000292.1:0-2127 GCA_043752145.1 Flavobacteriales bacterium | reverse complement strand
GCCAATGTCCATTGATCCATTATTTAATAATTTTTCAAAATACATACCCGGAACGTTCAGTGACCCATCTTTTAGTGCCATTTCAATTTCTGGCTTCTTGCCATCAACCCATGTCGCCAATAAATATATACGGACAATAAGTACACCAAAACCAATACCACAAATTACCGTGAATATAGACAGGGAAACAAATATATTGAAATAATAATTATTAATGCTGGGAATTTTTGAATATACCACTGGACCTTGAATTTTGAATATATAATTACAACGAGATGCTCGCCATATGATAAAGTATAAATGAATAAAAGCGATGAAAATAACTATGCCTGCGTAGTTTGCGGCCCTGAAATTAATAAGCAGCAGGCATAGAGTTCCGTAAATAAACGGAAAAATTATGAATTTTTGGTTGATGGTTAACATGGATTTTCGTGACTACCAAGCACCGTTGCAAGTTTAGCTTTAAGGCAATTCATTATTTCATCTTTTCAATTACACCCACCCTACATCCTTGCTATCTGCACACTAGAAATGGTAATGGCCCAGATTCTAATTACAGGTAGTCACATAACGCCGAAATCACCGGACCCAAGATAATGGATAATTCGATAGCCGCGGCGGACTGAGCGAAGCGAAGGAGCACGGCGTACGAATTATACGTTATCTTGCGGTCCGGTGCAGCGATTCGTTAGGCGATTCCTGTACTTTAGCCAAAAAAAAATTTACACAGACAAGAATCATAAGCCAACATCTTAAAATCAACATTCATACCACATTAATTTAAATCGTATTTTATAATTTTTAGATAACCCGCCTCAAAGGATAAGTCCAGGCAAATGGCACCTTTACCATGTAAATATATTAATCCACTATCGCCACCTTCATCTGGCCGATACTGCACAAACACCTCGTATAAATCACTTCCCTTTCCCACTGACGTTATCTCTAAGACAGCTTGGTCAATCCAGCCATATAAATATACGAAAACATCATCATTTATACATTTAGAAAAATAATTCAACCCCTCCGCTATTATATCTGAAAAATTATGGTTAAACCCAAATTCCATTTCCCATAGACAATCGCATAAATTATACTTTTCTTGGAAAAATTTTTCCACAGTGCTAATCACTACATCACTCGATATCAAACCAGATTCTTGCGTAATTATGTAATAGTCGACGTCCGGATATTCACTTTTCCAATGGCCCGCAATGGGGATTTCCGGAAGCATAACGAATGATTCGGGAACCTTGAATGTCAAGCCGTCGTTACATTTTATTTCAGAACTTGATCCGCCGTGAAAAAAAATCCCCCTTGCCAGCACACTTGTACCTCTGCCACCAATGGTGCCATCAAGCACCATAATAGAATTTAAATGTAAACTAATGGGTTCCATATTATTTTTTAGCGCCTAACGCCGAAATCACCGGACCCAAAATAATGGATAATTCGATAGCCGCGGCGGACTGGGCATAGCGAGGGAGCACGGCGTACGAATTATACGTTATTTTGCGGTCCGGTGCAGCGACTCGTTATGCGATTACAATTCTTTAGCCGATTTAAGTTGTTTAGCATTAAAGGAATTAACTGAAATAATCGCCCAAATAATACAAATCGGATACGTAATTATAAGACCCATTCCAAAAGTAAAAAATGCAACAATGGCACTAATGACTAACATTATAATCCCGCCCAAAATGGAGGCGTACAGTAATCCCAAAGGACCGAAGAAAAATGTTAGCAGAAATGCCGCTAACACGGATTTTTGACTAGCCAATACGACGACTTTAGATGCCGCTGGAGCTGCAGTCTGATTCATAATTTATTCCTTAGGAAAAACTTAAGACTTGGGCAAGATAGACAAGTCAATTTAACGTAATAAAAGTAGAGAATATAAGTAATGTAAAAAGTATTTACTTATGGTAGCTTAGAAACTTAAATATTCATAATTTTTTATGAACAAATACAATTTTAATATTATATATATAATATTAAATCACTGTCAGATATTTTTATTAGTAGTTGCATAACGCCGAAATCACCGGACCCAAAATAATGGATAATTCGATAGCCGCGGCGGACTGGGCATAGCGAGGGAGCACGGCGTACGAATTATACGTTATT
>JAYUZA010000291.1:0-2128 GCA_043752145.1 Flavobacteriales bacterium | reverse complement strand
GAAATAAGCAAATATACCCGTGAAAATCAAGCCGGAATTTTGGCAAATCACCTAATTTCACATTTAGCAAATCTATAATCCTATAAAATCACAATCTGAATGAAAACATCGTTCAAAACAAATTTTTTAAACGCTTTCAGAGCAGTATTTAAAATCCCCTTTATGGAAAAAATACTTGTGCGAAAAACCATTGGCCGCTCGTTTGAAGAAAAAATAGTCAAATTCATTCCAAATAATTATCAATATTCAAGAAACGCATGGCGTACGGCAAAACGTGATGGAATAAACTATAGGCTTAATTTATACGATTATATTGATTGGTGGCTTTATTTCGGTATCAAAGACCCCGGACGGGATAAATTATACGCTCTCGTAAAAAAAGATTCGGTCATTTTTGATGTAGGAACCAACGTTGGAGAAACCCTTTTGAATTTTGCTAAACTTACTTCACCCGAAGGCCATGTACACGGTTTTGAACCAGACAGCATAAACTTTAAACGTTGTATGGATAATGTAAAACTGAATAATTTCACCAATATTTTAATCAATCAAAAAGGACTTGGCAATGTAGCCGGTAAATTCAGTTTAATGGTTGATACACCTTCAAACCGGGGCGGGAACCGTATTGCGCAAAATGTACACGAAAAAAGCACCGAAACCATTGAGGTAATTACACTTGACCGCTATGCCGAAGAAATCAAAATACACAAATTAGATCTCATCAAAATTGATGTGGAAGGCTTTGAGATGAATGTTCTTAAAGGAGCGATCAGCACATTAACTTCATTAAAACCGATATTATTCATTGAGTTGGACAACACTAACCTTATTGAACAAAAAAGCTCGGCAAAAGAATTAATCGCATTTTTAGAGCAATTAAACTACTCAATCCATAACGCACAAACCAATGAAAAAATAACAAGCCTGAGCGATTTTACCAATTGCCATTTTGATATCGTTTGTAATAACCAAAATTGAAAAAAAAAGTCACCTATATCATATCCAACATTGATAAAGCAATTGCTTTTGAATGGATCGTTGAAAATATCGACAAAAGTCGATTTACCCTCAGTTTTATACTATTGAATCCGGGCGATTCACACTTGGAAGGCTTTTTAAAAAAAAACAATATTCAAGTTGACCGAATTACATATCATGGAAAAAAATCATTACTTAAGGCAATTTTAAAAATCAGGACTTTACTAAAAAAGGACAAAACACAAACCATACATACCCATTTGTTTGACGCCAACTTAGCAGGTCTTACTGCCGCATGGCTGGCGGGTGTTCCAAAACGCATTCATACCCGACACCATTCAGATTACCATCATGTTTACTACCCTAAAATGATCAAGTATGATCGGTATATAAATAAGCGTTCAACACATATTGTATCGATCTCAAAAATGGTTACATCTATCTTGGTGGATGAAGAAAAAGTAAATCCTTCGAAAATCAGCCTCATTCATCATGGATTTAAGCTAAATGAATTCAACTTAAATAATAAACAAAAAGTGAACGGCCTGGCTATAAACTACAATTCACTTAACAAGCATCCGGTTATTGGTGTTATCTCACGGTATACTGATTGGAAAGGAATTCAATATATAATTCCGGCATTTAAACAACTGCTTGTAGTACACCCCGATGCATTACTCATTTTAGCAAACGCTAACGGTAATCATAAAAATGAAATTCAGGAATTATTAAAGGGTATTCCGAAAAAAAATTACCATGAAATCGCTTTCGAGCCCGATATTTTCAGTCTTTATCATCTTTTTGATGTTTTTGTTCATGTTCCCATATCTGATAAAGCCGAGGCTTTTGGACAAATTTATGTAGAGGCACTGGCCGCAGGAATTCCTTCGGTATTCACCCTTTCTGGCATTGCCAACGAATTTATTGTTGACAAAGAAAACGCCTTGGTCGTACCACATAAAGACAGCCGTGCTATTTTTAACGCTATCAATACTATACTTACAAATAAAACACTGGCAGAACATTTGCGGGACAACGGAAAAAAAAATGTTCAAACACTATTTGAATTAAATACCATGATAAACAAATTGGAGGAATTATATGGAGAATAATCCTTTTTTTTCCATTATTATTCCAACATTTAACAGGG
>JAYUZA010000290.1:0-5692 GCA_043752145.1 Flavobacteriales bacterium | reverse complement strand
TCGTTTCTGTATCAACAGCAGGTCTTATTTTATTGAGAAGAGTGGTTAAATGTCCCATTTCAACGTTGTCACAAGCACCTTTTACAGCTCCGCATTTTGTGTGCCCTAAAACCACAATAATTTTGGCTCCTGCAACCTTACAACCAAATTCCATACTGCCCAAGATATCCTGATTTAAAACATTTCCAGCAATTCGAATACTAAATACATCTCCCAATCCCTGGTCAAAAATGAGTTCAGCAGATGTTCGGCTATCAATACAACTTAAAATCACGGCAAATGGATGTTGTCCGTCAGCAGTTTCGTTTGCTTGTTGCAATAAATTTCGGTTAACCTTTAAATTATTTACAAACCTTTTGTTACCTTCTTGTAAAAGTTCAAGAGCTGTTTTTGGCGTCATGGCCATTTGCATTTCTTTTGTAAGTGTTTTCATTTATATGATTTTAGTTGTTTAATTTAAATAGAACCCTTCAGGTTGAAGTGGCTCAGGAATATTTTTTTCACCAAGTAACTCCTTAATATTTATTTCTATTTTTCGGGCAATTGAAGTAACAGCCGTATCGGTTGGTCTATTCTCAAAAGGATCCTGCATATGGGTTGCCGATTTTTCAAGTAGAAAAAAAGCAGTGGATATAAGCAGTAAAAGCGGGAGTTCGAAATAACCCGCCACACCGGTTAACGAAATTGAAAGTGTTACCACAAATAAATAAATAATAAAATGAAGGAACATTCGGTACGTAACCGGAAAAACAGTACTCTTTATTCTTTCGGCCTTACCTTGCGCATCGCAAAGCCTAACCTGAGTATTATCCATTTGTATTTGTGAAAATGTGTCTATCTGATTCCTTTCCCTTAACTTACTTATGGAATTCGAATTCAATTGCAAAATGGCCAGTGGTTTATTTTGATGTTCGCTAATTGACCTAAAATCCTCTTCTGATAAAAGTTCTTTCAAATTATCGGTTGCATTTAATCCTCTTAACGATTGTCCCAATGAATATGTCCAGGCAATCTGGCGATAACCAATTTTTTTTATCTCGTCTTCATTTCCCTTTGCTGCGAAAGACTGCAACTGCAAAATTAAACTTCTTGAATCATTCACTATACTACCCCAAACTTTTCGGGCTTCCCACCAACGATCATATGACTGATTAAGTTTAAATGACAGCAATATAGAAATAGCCGTACCAATAAAAGCGGGAATGGTTAATGGCATTTCAGGTAAAATATATTCGTACCTGTGAGTTAAAAAAAGTACAAGAAGCGACACAAGTAAAACATAGACTAAGTCGAGTCTTACCTTTTTAAAAATGTATGTGAACGGAATTTTTTTCTCTAATAACATAATTAAAATCTAAATCCGGGCAAAGATAGCATGTCTTTTTAAAATAATAGTATTACTATCTTAAATAATTGTAAAATTTTCATATCTTTGGATTGTAATAAAATTAAAATGCTGAAAATGAGACCTAAAATTCAAATATCTATGAACAGCGAGTTGTATCTTCGCGATCCGGAAAGTTCGGAATTGGGCAAAAATATAGTCAAATACAGCATTGAACTTATTTTTAAAGATGGTTTTGAAGCATTTACTTTTAAAAAATTAGCCAAACAAATTGGAACAACCGAAGCCGGAGTATATCGATATTTCGAAAACAAACACCGACTGTTGATCTACATTGTTGCGTGGTATTGGAGTTGGCTTGAATACCAAATAAAGTTTCAAACGAATAATATTAAGGATCCCCGCGTAAAATTAAAACGAATAATAACCCTTCTTGCATCAACTGTTGAAGACGATTTGAGCACCAGTCATGTGAATGAAAACCTGCTTCATCAAATAGTTATTTCTGAAGGATCAAAATCATATTTAACCAAGCATGTTAACGAAGATAATAAACATCAATTTTTTAAACCCTACAAAGACCTTTGCGCTGTTATTGGAAATACCATCCTGGAATTTAATCCAAAATACAAGTATCCAAAATCACTTGCATCTACCATAATTGAAATGGCACATTTTCAAAATTTCTTTATGCACAACCTTCCTTCACTTACCGATTTTGGGAAATCAAAAAAAGAAAGTGAAATCGTATTATTTCTAAATGACCTTGTGTTTTCAAGTATCAAAACTTCTTAAAACCCGTTCTATTATATTCAAAAAAAAGGAACCATTGCTGATTCCTCTTTTTTTTTATCGTAAATTTTTCTGACGTCTTATTTCCGTCATCTGATGTCTAATTCTTTATCATCTTACCACTAAACGTTCCTGCTGTTATTCTTACTTCATAAGTATAAACTCCATTTGCAACATGTTCAAGACTGAAGCTATTGTAGCGGGTATTGCTTGTAACCGTTGCTACCACACGACCACTCACATCCTTAATATCTATAGTTGAATTGATCATTGTACCAAGGTCAATTGTAAACGTACCGTTATTTGGATTTGGATAAACCGAAACATTAACTGCTGACGCTACCGGCTTAGCAATACTTACCGGAGAGCTGCCTTCGGTTACATTCACTTGCTGATCGGCCGGTACATTCAACAAATTATCAATTGCACCACTTGGCCAAACAATAATTACACTATCAATACTTGTATTTGCACCCAAACCAAAGTGAGCGTTCATAGTGTTTTGCAAACCATAACCTTCGCCTGAACGAATTTCACGAACCTGAATTCCCCATGGACCAAAAATCTTGATCTTTGCACCGATCCCCATTTTATTACTTACAACACCATTTAAGTGGAAAGAAATATAGTGATTTGAGTTTGAAGAATTGTTTAACCATAATTTATCATCGCGTAACGAAGGGTCATTGTAAACATCACCATAACTGGCATACATATCCATTTTACCATCGTTGTTAAGGTCGCCTAGACCTTGTGCTAAAATAATGTTGGTTCCGTATACGGTACCATCGCCATCATCGGTAAAGGTAAAATCCCCGTTATTGATATACATATGTTCTTCGCCTGATCCTGAAATGTAAAGATCTATAAATGCATCGTTATTAAAATCGGCACTTACCACATTCATTCCGAAAAACGAAGTTGTTGATGATACAGCCGTGGTTGCAATTACATCGGTAAAAACACCCGAACCGTTATTCCTCATGAATTCACTGTTCACATTGTAGTTAAGAATGAATGCATCGTTATCGCCATCATTATCAAAATCGGCAAAAGTCGTGCTCCAACCTTGCGCGCCCGAGCGTAGACCTGTAAAATTAGTAACGTCCTGTGTATAGGTGAAATCTCCGTTATTTAAAAAAATCTGATCGATCCTGCGCGGATCGGTACTGCTGATGACAGACTGGCGACAGTGTGTAATGAAAAAATCTTGTTTGTCATCATTATTGATATCAGCGAAAATGCTTGCGTAGTTACCACTGTTATCTGATGAAGGAACGGTAGCCAATGGCATTAATGATTGATCAAAACTCCAATTACCTGCTCCATCGCCAACATAAATATGTCCCATATCAACATCATTACAAACATACATATCAAGATCTCCATCGTTGTTGATGTCAAAGAAATTAGCTCCCTGAACAAAGATCGTTCCTGCTCCTGTAGTTGTATTCACTACTTCGGTGGTAAATGTTGCAGCGGCACTGCTTGTTAAAATATACGAATCAAAATAATCACCATAATAAACATCATTAAAACCATCATTGTTATGATCACCTACACACATTCCCCAGGGCTGACCAAAAGTATTTGCATACGATGTTTCGGTCCATGTACCTGTTGCTCCCTGAAAATCGATATACATTTGAACGTTGCCTGCGGCACGAACAATATCATCCAAACCATCGTTGTTCATGTCAACCACCCCAACAGCATTACCACTGTGAAAAGTAGCGGTTGGTAACGAAGCAGTACCATCAATAAACGGAACAATTACTGAAGTAGCGCCTACACCAACCGAAACATTTAACTGGTAAGGTCCGCTTTGCGAAGCATCAAATCCATCAACCACAATATAATAAGTTGTTGAAGCGCCAAGCATTAAATTGGTGATATAAGAGTTATACGGACTTGTGTAAGCCGGACTTTGACAACCATCTTCCTGACAAGCATACGGTGTTCCCGAACAAACGCTTTCGTAAACATATATTTGCGAATCAAAGTTGGTTACCGCAACACAAACACTTATGTCAACATATTCCGTACTTGCACCGGTCGTATATTTATAAACAACGTCCTTTGCACCGCCATTGTTACCGGCATCGGCACAAATTTCAAAATAGTTGTGTAGCGAAGAAGCCGTAGTTCCAACGTTGGAATAAGGCAAACTTGCGATATTTGTTGCTGAGGCACAGTCTTCGCCTTGCGAAAAGGCTGCTGCTGATACCAGTGTAAATAGAGGGAGTAAAAGTTTTTTCATTTTCAGTTGTTTGCCCTAAAGATATAAAAAAAGAAGCACGAAAATAAGACCGTTCATCCGAATTATTGTAGTCCTGCTGAACCAAAAATTGCTTATTTTAAGGGCTTAAATATTACTTGATTTTTACACTCCTATGAAACAGGTTAGTCCTTATAAACCAGTAAATAAGATACGAATAGTAACAGCCGCAAGCTTGTTTGACGGGCACGATGCGGCCATAAATATCATGCGCAGGATCATTCAAAGCACCGGGGCCGAGGTAATTCATTTAGGTCACGACCGCAGTGTTGAAGAAGTTGTTAATTGTGCCATTGAAGAAGATGCTCACGCCATTGCCTTAACAAGTTATCAGGGCGGACACACCGAATACTTCAAATACATGTACGATCTGCTTAAAGAAAAAGGCTCTTCGCACATTAAAATTTTTGGCGGTGGTGGCGGAACAATTTTACCAAGCGAAATAAAAGAATTACAAGATTACGGAATTACCCGCATTTATCACCCCGATGATGGTCGCTCGATGGGATTGCAAGGAATGATTAACGATTTGATGCAACGCAGCGATTATGCCATTGGCGATAAGTTGAACGGTGAGGCAACTCATGTAAGTACAAAAGACAAAAAAAGTATTGCGCGTTTAATTTCTGCTGCCGAAAATTTTCCCGATGCGGCACGACCTTACTTAGATAAAATAAAAGAAAAAGCAACCAAGTCAAAAACACCTGTTTTGGGAATTACCGGTACCGGTGGCTCAGGAAAATCAAGCATGGTGGATGAATTGGTACGCAGATTTATATTGGATTTCAAAGACAAGCAGATCGGAATTATTTCTGTCGACCCTTCAAAGAAAAAAACAGGTGGTGCATTGTTGGGTGATAGAATTCGTATGAACTCCATTCGTAACGACAGAGTTTATATGCGTTCATTGGCTACACGACAAAGTAATTTAGCGTTAAGCAAATATGTTGACGATGCCGTAAATATTTTAAAAGCCGCAGGATTTGATCTTATTATTTTAGAAACGTCAGGTATCGGACAAAGTGATACCGAAATTTTGGATCACAGCGATGCTTCGTTGTATATTATGACACCCGAGTTTGGAGCCGCAACACAATTGGAAAAAATTGACATGTTGGATTTTGCCGACATAGTTGCCATCAATAAATTTGATAAACGCGGTGGATTGGATGCAGTGCGCGATGTGAAAAAACAATACAAACGCAATCATCAATTATGGGAAACAAATGACGATGCATTACCTGTTTACGGTACAATTGCCTCACAATTCAATGATC
>JAYUZA010000289.1:0-2134 GCA_043752145.1 Flavobacteriales bacterium | reverse complement strand
GACCGTAACGGTATTTGCACAGGGAAACCAAACCATTAAAGGTACGGTAATGGAATTAGAAACACAATCAACCATTCCCGGAGCCATTGTAAGTATTGTTGGCGATTCAACCAAAGAATCGCGCGCAACAACCAACGATGACGGATTTTTTAAGATCACCAATGTTACCGTTGGAAAAAAAACATTAAAAATTTCCGCCATTGGTTTTCCCGATAAAACAGTTGATGTTGAAGTTACCTCGGGTAAAGAAGTTGTACTAAAAATTGAATTGGAAGAATCGGCCAACGAAATTGCCGAAGTTGAAATTATTGCTGTAAAACGGGGCGAAGTAAACAATGAAATGGCAACCGTTTCGGCCCGTACATTTAATGTGGAAGAAACAAACCGTTATGCCGGAAGCCGTGGTGACCCCGCACGTATGGCCAGTAATTTTGCCGGTGTACAAGGTGCCGATGATTCGCGTAACGACATTGTTGTGCGTGGTAATTCGCCATTGGGTGTAATTTATCGGTTAGAAGGTGTTGATGTTCCAAACCCCAATCACTTTGCCATTAGCGGCAGTGCAGGCGGACCCGTAAGTATTTTAAACAATAAAGTTTTGGGTAATTCCGATTTTTTCACGTCAGCCTTTCCTGCCGAATATGGAAATTCAAATTCAGCAGTGTTCGATCTTAAATTACGCCCCGGCAATACCGAAAAACATGAATTTACTTTTCAATTTGGTTTTTTAGGAACTGAACTTGCTGCCGAAGGTCCGATCAATAAAGAAAAACGTTCATCTTATTTAGCGGTATATCGTTATTCAACATTGTCAATTTTTAAGGCGCTTGGAATTGCCATCGGAACCGATGCCGTGCCAAGTTATCAGGATTACTGTTTTAATTTACGTTTCCCCACCAAAAAAGGGGGATTGTGGAGCATTTATTCAATGGGTGGAAACAGCGCCATTGATATTATGATAAGCGAGCAAAAAGATGCATCAAGCACCGAATTTTATGGCGAAGGCGATCGTGATCAACACTTCAACGCAAACATGGCTTTGTTGGGAGTTAGTTATGCAAAAACCATAAAGGAAAAAACTTTTTTGAAATGGACCGTGTCGGGAAACCACGATATGCAAAAGTCTAAACACAATTTTATCATTCGTCATATAGAGCCGAGCGACAGTAACTGGGTTTTGGATAGTATTTATCCTTTGTTGCGTTATGAATTTAAAACAAACCGTATTTCAACTGCACTTTCGGCAAATCATAAGTTCTCGCGCAATCATACATTAAAATCGGGAATTAATTTTGATTATTACATGTACAATATGCAGGACAGTTCGTTGAATATTTCGCATACCGATTTTTTTACCCGTTGGGATTATGTTGGTAACGGATTTCAGGTGCAGCCTTATGTTCAATACAAATGGAGACCGAACGATAAGTTTACCATGACCTTGGGAATACATGCCAATTATTTTTCGGTGAGCAAAAGCTTATCACCGGCCGAACCGCGTTTTGGAATGAAATATAAAGTAAGTGAAAAACATACCTTGTCAATGGGTGCAGGATTACACAGCCAAACTCAACCGGCCTACACTTATTTTTATCAAATTTATGATACCAGCGGTAACGCTATCATACATAACCGCAACATGGATATGACAAAAAGTATACATGTAGTTGCGGGACATGATTGGGCCGTTGGTGCAACTTTCAGGATCAAGACAGAAGTGTATTACCAGTATTTGTACAATGTTCCGGTTGAAATCAAGTCATCGGCATTTTCGCTCACGAACCAGGGTTCAGGATTCGCACGCTTTTTCCCTGATAGTTTACAAAATACAGGAACGGGCGAAAATATGGGGATCGAATTTACGTTGGAAAAATTCTTCAACAAAAAATTCTTTATGTTGATCACCGCATCCATATTTGACGCAAAATATAAAGGAAGCGATGGCGTTGAACGCAACACCGATTTTAACGGTAAGTACGCAGTAAATTTATTGGGCGGATACGAATTTAAAACAGGAAAGAAAACCACGATGTCGTTGGGATCAAAAATTACCACGGCAGGCGGACGCTGGTACGGTGTGGTTGATACAGCTGCAAGTGTATTAACCAACGAACTGGTATATGAGAATAGCACC
>JAYUZA010000288.1:0-2135 GCA_043752145.1 Flavobacteriales bacterium | reverse complement strand
ATTATTTGTGCAAAAAAATAGGTTGCCGGGTTTCTGGAAGTAAACAGGCACAAAAGGCTGTTGACTGGACTAAAGCACTCATGCAATCATACGGTTTTGATACGGTTTATCTGCAGCAAATTACGGTACCTAACTGGAAACGCAGTAAAAAGGAAAAGATGTATGTGCGAATGATGAATCCAAGCAAAGAAGTGAAAGATCCTTTTGTGAACATGGCTCCAAAAATTACAGCCCTCGGAGGTTCCGTTGGTACAAACGGTAAACTTGATGGCGATGTTATTGAAGTAAAAAGTTTTGCTGAATTGAAAGCCCTTGGTGCCGAAAAAATAAAAGGCAAGATCGTTTTTTTCAATATAGTAATGGATCCCACCAATATTCAAACATTTAAATCCTACGGTGGTTGCGTTACACAAAGGGTTAACGGTGCCGATGAAGCAAGTGCCCTTGGAGCAAAAGCTGTAATGATACGCAGTGTAACATTGGCAAATGACGATCATCCGCATACAGGATCTGTTATGTATCGCGATAGCGTTGCGCGTATTCCTGCCGTTGCTATATCAACACAGGCTGCTGATATGCTTTCCGATAAAATTAAACGCGGTTTTAAAACAAATGTGACATTGGAACTTGGTTGCAAATGGATGCCCGATACAATTTCATTCAATGTAATTGGAGAAATTCGCGGCTCTAAATGGCCAGAGAAAATTATTGCCGTTGGAGGACATTTGGATAGCTGGGATATTGGCGAAGGCGCGCATGATGATGGGGCAGGATGTATTCATTCCATTGAATCAGTTCGGCTCTTAAAACAGCTCGGGTATAAACCAAACAACACATTACGCGTTGTTATGTTCATGAATGAAGAGAACGGTTTGCGTGGCGGTAAAAATTATGCTTCCATTGCCAAAGCAAAAGGCGAAAAACATATTGCAGGAATTGAATCAGATGCGGGAGGATTGGTGCCGCGTGGATTCTCGTTCGAGAAAAAGGAATTTTTGGATCTTGCAAAAGTTTGGGCCAATTTATTTAAACCCTACAATATTCATTATTTTGAATTGGGTGGAAGTGGTGCTGATATAGGACAAATAGCAAAGGATACCGATGGCGCTTTGATCGGATTTGTTCCCGATAATCAACGCTATTTTGATTTCCATCATTCCGAATCAGATGTTTTTGAAAATGTAAACAAACGTGAATTGGAACTAGGTGCCGCTACAATTTCATCGCTTATTTATTTGATCGATAAATACGGTTGGGTTAGATGATGTGCTAATGTGCAGATGTGAAAATTAAAAAAGGGTAAATGAAATTGGTCAAACATAAAGAGATTATTTCAGGTCTGGATACAATTAATGCTTTTGCCCACGGTGATTTTGATTCCTGTACCTTTGTGAAATGTGATCTTGCCGGGGCTGATCTTTCGGGAGCAAGTTTTTTGGATTGCAAATTTGAACAATGCAATTTCAGCCAGGTAAAAATAAGTGATACCGCTTTTAAAAATATCCAGTTCACCGAATGCAAATTAATGGGTGTCGATTTTTCACGCTGCAAAGATTTTTTGCTCGCTTTCGGTTTCGATAAATGTCAGTTAGACTATTCTATCTTCCATAAAAAGAAAATAAAGGGAACCAAATTCAGGAACTGTTCAATGAAAGAGACTGATTTTTCGAACACCGATCTTACCGAAGCGTTATTTGATAATTGTGATCTTTTTGGAGCACGTTTTGAGAATAGTATCCTGGAACATGCCGATCTGAGAACAGCAATGAATTATTCTTTTGACCCCGACTTCAACAAAGTAAAAGGAATGAAATTATCTGCTAACGGAGCTTTGGGTCTGTTGGATAAATATCAGTTAAAGGTAGAGTAGGCTAGCACTGCAATTTGAAACACCGGTGTGTTTTAACCAGTCTGAGTAGGACTATTTGGAGTTTCCTTTTTTCGGAAATTTAGGTCCGTTATCGAAGACTGGTTTCTTAAATTTCTGACAAGGGAGCGAGCAATTTCCTTCGATAACGCGAAAAATTTGTTTTATCAAAGATTTTCTCGAAGCCGCTACTCATGATGGTTTAGGGCAAGTGTGTGAAATTTTCGACCGAAAAAAATACTGTATCCGGAGATCTAACACTGTAATT
>JAYUZA010000287.1:0-2137 GCA_043752145.1 Flavobacteriales bacterium | reverse complement strand
TTTCATCAGTATACGTTGAAATTAAATGGCGTTGACCGTCAAGGTTTGCGCGATTTTTTAGCAAGTAAGGATATTCCGAGTATGATATACTACCCTATTCCGTTACACATGCAAAAAGCATATACCGATGCCCGATATAAACCGGGAATGTTCCCTGTAACCGAAAAACTATGCGAATGTGTTATTTCGTTCCCGATCCATACCGAGTTGAGCAATGAAACGTTGAAATATATTACTGATAATGTTTTAGCGTTCTTAAATAAATAAAAACGGAAAATCAGAAATTTGAAATCAAAAAATCGTAAAGAATAAAACCCGCAAAGGGTATGGCGCTTTTGCCTGATGCCTTTTGCCTAATGCCTTAATAAATGAAAATAGCAGTTGTAGGAACAGGATACGTTGGATTGGTAACGGGAACATGTTTTGCCGAAACGGGCAACGATGTTATTTGTGTGGACATTGACGCCAATAAAGTTGAGAAAATGAAAAAGGGTGAGGTTCCTATTTACGAACCGCATTTGGATATTTTATTTGAACGCAACATTAAACAAGGCCGTTTAAAATTTACCACCGATCTGAAAGAAGCCGTTGCTTCTGCTAAAATAATTTTTCTTGCATTACCTACTCCACCGGGCGAAGATGGTTCGGCCGATCTTTCGTATATTTTAGGCGTTGCAAGTGAGTTGGGTCAACTAATTACCGAGTATAAAGTCATTGTTGATAAAAGTACCGTACCTGTTGGTACCGCTCAATTGGTAAGAGAAAAAGTTGCCGAACATGCGCGCGTAGATTTTGATATTGTTTCGAATCCCGAATTTTTGCGTGAAGGATTTGCAGTGGATGATTTTTTAAAACCCGACAGAGTTGTAATTGGCACCAGTTCGGCCAAAGCCAAAGGTGTAATGGAAGAGTTGTACAAACCATTCGTTCGTCAGGGAAATCCGATCATCATTATGGATGAGAAATCGGCTGAGCTAACTAAATATGCGGCCAATGCTTTTTTAGCCACAAAAATTACCTTCATGAACGAGATCGCGAATTTTTGCGAAAAAGTTGGTGCGGATGTTGACATGGTTCGCATTGGTATTGGAAGTGATACAAGAATAGGAAAACGTTTTTTATTTCCCGGTATTGGTTATGGCGGAAGTTGTTTTCCGAAAGATGTAAGTGCGCTTTCCAAATCGGGAAAAGAACATGGATATGATTTTAAGATCATAAATGCCGTAATGGATGTGAACGAAGATCAAAAATTGCGTTTGTTCCATAAAGTAAATACGCATTTTAAAAACGATATTAAAGGAAAAACATTTGCGCTTTGGGGATTAGCCTTTAAACCCGATACCGATGATATTCGTGAAGCTCCTGCATTGTATATAATTGATGAATTATTGAAAGCCGGTGCAAAAGTGCGTGCGTTTGATCCGGAGGCGATGGAAAACGTGAAAAAAGTTTACGGAGATAAAATATATTTTGCCAACAATCAGTACGATGCATTAAAAGGTACGGATGCATTGTTGATAGCAACAGAGTGGCCATTGTTCAGAACCCCTGATTTTGAAAAAATATCGGCTGAATTAAAATCGAAATTAATTTTTGATGGCCGTAATTTATATGAACTGAAACAAATGCGTGATAATGATTTTACGTATTATAGTATTGGTAGGGAGACGGTTTAGCGAAACCGTTAACAGTTATTCGTTATTTGTTAATAGGCAAGCGTGTTAAGCGGAACGATTCGAGCAGACAAGTTTTGAACGTTTGAGGAACTTTAACAAACAGGCAATTTAACCACAGAGAACACAAAGAAGGCGCAAAGGACAAAGAGATAATTAGTAAATTCGGGAATGAGGGAATTAGCAAATGAATGTGACGATATGTTAATTTGAACATTAATGAAAACAGCAGTTCTATGAAGCGAATATTTTTTAGTTTGATCTTTCTATCGCTGTTTGCATGTAGCAATTCAGACCAGCAAAAGGTTAAACATGAGCAAGAGATCGTAAAACTTCCAAAAACACTAAAGGATTCCATTTTTTATGATTTTGTTAATTGTTCAAAGAATGCAAAAACAAATGAATTAAACTGGCACGTTAATTATCCTAACTTAAATGAAGATGAAGAGCCATCAAAGTTTGAA
>JAYUZA010000286.1:0-5711 GCA_043752145.1 Flavobacteriales bacterium | reverse complement strand
CAAATGCATCGGCTTTTTATGTGCCAGGCGATGAGTTGCAAATAACATCGTCAACTGGTATCGTATTCAGGGCATGGGTAGCTACGCCCGAACTAAATGTATGTGATACTGTTAATCCTAAATTTTTATAAGCCTGACCCATGCCTTTATCATAATACCAGTGAGCAGGATAATTTACACTATACACAGCATCGTTAAAATCGGTAGTGGTTTGGGTTACCAAAACTTCTCCGGTTTCACTATCGTAAGCTAAATTTTTAGTGCTTACTACTGATCCCAGATCTTTGGCAATGGTTTCATCTAAAATTCCAAACTTTTGTATCACTTTAGTTGTAGTTGCACTCCTGAATTGCGTTTCATCTTTCGCTTTTTTAGGAATAGGAATAGGCGCAATAGCAATAGGAACAATAATTACCATTAGATCGCCATTAATATTTACATTGGTGTTTTCGGCTTTACTACGCGACTCGCGCATATCGGCAACCATGTCAAAAAACACGCCCACATTATTGGTAGTTACATCTCCCTTTGGTGAAATTGTGCTTACCGAATTAACCAGCTTGAAGCTTCCATCAACATACGGTGCCTGCTTGTATTTATATTCTACATACGTTATAGGGGTTGTAATATCCTCCTGAAACACACTTTGTTTTTTAGGTTTCCCATGCATATCGTTACACTCGATGGAGAAACCTTGCGTTGCAGTTAAATAATCGCGCGAACTAATGTTGAATAAAGAAGCAATGGTAAACGGATTTACTTTATCGCGCTCCATATCTCTGGCAGTAGTTCTTACAATGGTTGGAAAATCCTTAGCTGTATAAAATTCATGCACTACTTTTCCTGTTGCGTGTCGGGTCACTATTTTTGTTCCCCCGCCATTTTTGCGCGTTAAATTTTGTACGGTTACTTTTCCATAACCGACATTTGGTGCAGGAAAAAATGATTCGCCCAGCGGCTCTTCCTGATACATTTTATTGTCGGGTGCCAATCTGTTTTCAATTGTAAAAGAAATAGCTTGCTTCCACGGATTTTCTTCATTACCCATTTGTGGCTCGTAAGCTGCAACTCCGGTTGAAGCTCCTGTACCGTTTTCTTTGGAGTCATAAAAATATTCCTGACCATAATCAAAACTTTGACTCCCGCTATCCATTGTAGCCCAGTTATCATTCATTTTAATAGTTTTTACACGGTTCCCGCCACCCTTTTTATGTTTATCGGGATTATTTAAGCGTATCCAACTTTTGCGCATAACCAATCCCTTACCCACGCTTTGGTTATCATACAAATATTTATTAGGTCCTTTTAAAAATTCAGTCGTGTTAGCTATTAAACTGGCCATTAGACCTGAAGTCAATAATTCATTCACAAGAGCCAATCCTAAATTATCGGCATCGGTTATTGCAGGATTATTATACATAAACCGCTGCAAATGCAAACGCCCAAATTGAATGGCTGTTTTTACGATCGGATTTCGTGTGCCGGTTCCATCAGCATCGTTGAATTTTACCGTTTTTAATTTTACATAACCACAAAGCAAAGTACCACCTGTTGAAACTGTAGCAACAGTGGTTCCAAATTGCCCCGGATCTAACTCGGCATAACCGGCCACATAATCATATTTACCGGGCCGCATTTGCATTAAGCATTTAAAATAAACATCTTTAATTCCATCAAAATATTCGGCCAAATCAGCAGCAGATGTTCCCATATCAGGATCCAATTCAAACAATAACCGCTTTGTTCCATCGGCAATATCGGTTGACGTTCCTAAAGGATAAACAGTATTATCAAACCCAATGACCTTAAACATTTGCATGGCGCGCTTATGTTGCACACTGGCATAATCATCACTTTCATACTCAACATTTATTATACCACCCGAGGGTAGATCAATTTTGGTTAACAGCCATGCCGCTGAATTGGTATTTGCTGTTGCGTTGTCTTGTTCAGCATAAGGATACTCGGCATTTGGCATTGCCGATGCAATGGAGCAACCGCCTGTATTGGGTTTATAACTTCCCCAACGATCATATCCCTTTATATCATAATTCGGATTAACTGTTGAATAAGTAAATTCATACGGACTTAAGCGTGCCTTATTTGAATTTTGATAGGTAAAATATACTTTTTTTAAAGTTAGTTTTCCGGTTCCTGTTTCGTTAGCATTAAGCAGAGCAACCGCATCACTCCTGTTTGGAATTCCTGTACACAATGAATAGTCATATTCAAAATGGGCGACCTTTAATGGTACAGGTGTTTGGCCTGCCGCAATGGCTTCCTCATAATGCTTGCGTCCGTAAAAACTAATTTTACGCAGTAGTTGCGATGGTTGTGAAATATCGGCACCCCCATTTTCACCGGTTACACCCAACGCATCTCTTCTGTTCTCAGTCGTAAATACAGCAATGTAATTTTTAGACTCTATTTTTTCGACATACAATAATTCTTTTGTACCATAAACATAACTTGCTTTATCATCAGTACCATCGGTTTTTAATCCCTCACTGTAGTTAGCTAAATTTGCCTCTATTGGCACACGCCATCTGTAATTATTATAGGCTGTTTTATAACTAAACTTAGTATAGTATCCCATATCACCAATGGATGGTCCTTTTATATTATCAGCATCAATATAATCAGGGCTCAAAACAGCTGTTAAAAGATAGCTGTGTGCATATGCAGGCGTTTCTGTAGCGTTATACGAATTGTCCAATCCACGGGTATTATTCATAGAGTTGTCTGTACCGCTATATGTAACTGCTCCGGTTAAACAATTTCCGGTTAAACCATTTGCTCCGTAAATATCGGTACCCACAGCAAAACTTACTTCTTTTTGCATGGTATTGTAAGCGGGTAAACCATATACATAACGCATTCCATCGGTACCATAAGAAGTAATTTCACCAATATGGTGTTTAAGTGTTGTAGTACTTGCGTATGATGAAACGGGATATCCTGCGTTAACCCCCATGCCGTTATCTTTCACTTCGCGAATGGTAAGTGGTTGTATTACCTGATTACGTTTATCTCTTTTTTGTCGGTAGGTTGCGGTTGGAATAGTACTTGTTACATTTTGGTCATTCACAAATTGACTGTTTGTGGTAACATTAAATTCGGTAGTCTTATTTAATTTAAAGCGCATGGCTTTGTCGCCACCCATATTGGCGTAGTAAGCCGGATCGCTGTCAACCGATTTTTCATTTGCTTCTTTAAAATAATATTTTTCATGGTCTATGTTTGAACCCTTTTTTCCATAACGCAATGAAGTTGCAGCAGCATTTCCCGTAGCCCAACGGCCCGAATTGGTATTGCTCATATTTGTACTTAAATCAATAGCCCCGTGTAATACGGATGATGAACCAAATTCCACACCTATGCTATATCCTTCAGAAGTAGAGTAGGTGTACGGATCAAACACATGACCAATTTCACTTCTAAAAGGCCGGTAACTTCCGCCAACCCCTTGCCCCGAAACGCTATACATATCATAGGTTAAACTGGTAACAGGTAAATTTGGTGTATTGGTTGTAAATTCACCATCGTTTTCTCTGTTAAAATCCAAAATGGCGAAATCGTTGTTTTGCCCATTTTCTAAATTCATATAACCATAAGCCGGATTTACCTGTGTTTTGGAAATTAATTTTTGTCCGGCATACGATCCACCAATATAACCGGAGGGATGTAGGCCAAAAAAAGCTAACCCGGTTTGAAAATTACCGGAAATTGAAATATTATACATAGGCATACCAACTTGTGGAGTATAGGTAGGCATACCTAAATCAAATGAACCGGAGGCACCAAGTCCATAATCATGACTGTCCGTCATTTCTTTTTCTGCTGAATTAGAAGTTACGGTTTGGTTAGCGCTTATACTGGTGCTAACAGATAATTGCTTTACACCGGCACGCGTATTAAAAGAACTTCCTATACCTAAATTAACGACTCCCGAAGAAGTTGTAGTTGTTTCTTTCTCTTCTTTGGTTTTTGTTTTTGAAAGACTTAAACCAATGTTAGGAGAGATGGTTAAGCCGTTTTCACTACTTGAAGTAATACCCAATCCACCATCCAGTGGGCCATATTGTCCTTTAATATTTGCCCCAATAGACTGCTCAACACCAATACCATAATAATTGCTATAGTTTACACCTAAATTATAACTCAAGGTTCCCGAAAAAAGATCCGGATCTATCCCAAAAAATTCAAAAGTCAGTCCTGCTGTAATGCCAAAATTTCGGGAAGGTTTTAAATTATTTGTCTTAGTAATTCCTTCGCCATTATAGTCGTCAGGTACACCGCGCATTGATCTGTTAACGGCTCCCGGGTTAAAGCTCCATCCCAATCCAACCCAACTGGCTTCGGCATCCATGCTTACATTACCACTGTAGGAAATATTTAACGGATATCCATCCATATCCATTAAAGGAATATTGTACTTAAAATCACCACTAAACATATCAACCATATCTGAAGTATCAACAGGTTGAAAACCGCCTGCTTCAGGTTGTGAAGGTCCACCCGATAAAGCTAAAGCACAGGTAGGCCATGCAATTTCAAACAGCATGAAAAATGCCAGGTTCAGTGCAATTACTTTTGTAACAAAACTTTTTCGTACCCGCGACAGTAAATTGAATTTTCTTTTGCGCATAATTATTTTATTTTTAAATAGGGTAATTTTTCTGAATCGTTGGCATAGCTGAATTTTATCAGCCCTTGTTTGAATAGTTGGTCGTGATAAACCAGGGTTAATCCTTTTGCACTTGATATTTTTGGAAAACCTAACATGAAATTTAATCCCGATTGAATGTTAAATGTTCTTTCAAATTCATGCAGGGCACATGGCACAGTATCTTTTCCGTTGGTAATATATATGTCACGGTTTATTTCAAAGGAACAATACTTAATACGTTCAGTGTATTGGCCGCTTGATTCTAAATTGTATTTCAAAAGTTCGCCCGTTGCCTTAGGATTTTGAACATTCAATTTAAAATACAACAATTCGGTATAATGTGACTTTGCTTCCTCATAAGCCGAGGCATTATTCGTAACACCCTTTAATTCTTGCAAAGCCATAACGTCCGGGCTAAGTTCCTTTACGGTATATTCAAAATCACCGATGTTTTTTTGTTTTACAACCTCCGCTGAAGTCTCATTCCATTGATTGAGATCATTGGCACTTTCAAAATATTTTTTTCCGGCATCATCGTTCATTGGTTCGGGAATATTAACATCAATTCCGTCATGCTTACCGCATGAATACAATAAACCAAAAGATAAGATCAACCCTAATAAGGTTGGTGTATTCCTGCTATGTTTTTGTTTAATTACCATTAAGCTTATTTGCCTTCGTACTTTTTATTAATGTATTTCAATACTTTATCACTTAAATCCATTTCCGGACTTGCCTGCATTATGGATCCATTTCCCATGCTTCCCAATATCAAATCGTATCCGTTTTCGTCACCATAATCTTTCACAAATTGATTCATTTGAGTCAGAATTTGCGCGTCATATTCAGAATTCACTTTTTGATCTTCGGTGTCATAAATTTTTATCAATTCCATGTATTGTTTTCTCTTTTGTATAAACACTTCAGTTTTTATCTGATCAGGGTTTTTACTCGATTCAAGTTCAATTCCCAACTGTTGCAGATCAAAACCCAAGCTGTCGATCATTTTTTTTTTACCCGCCATTTGACTTTGATATTTTTT
>JAYUZA010000285.1:0-5717 GCA_043752145.1 Flavobacteriales bacterium | reverse complement strand
TTTCCTTAAATCCCAGTTTTGTCAATCCATTTGTTTCGCCATTTAAGGGATCAACATACGTCATAAGATCCCCCGGCCCATGGTCACTTGCAAATTTTGAAATAAGCTTGCTCAATCCACCGGTAATGGATACATTGGGTATGGTTGCAAAACGCACCAGTTCATATCCCAGTTTTCCTTCGGGTAAACGATGCATCTTTCGTCCGTGACTGAATCCTGCCACAGCTAAATGTTGCTTTTCATGTATAAGTGCGTAATAGTGTTTAGCCCCGGCATGGTCCATCAAATGGTTTCTATTCATGAACTGTATAGCATCATTTTCACCAATTGTCATGACCGAACATTTACGCGCATCAATTTTATCGTGCAGGTTAACATGCCAGTTTATTTTTGAAGCAATAATTTCCTGGTGTGTGTACCACAAGTCTTCAAAAATATAAATGTTTCCGGAATTGATAGTTAAGCTTTCCAGTAAGGCGTAATCAGAATAGTTAACCAAATTAACTTGCGTTTTTTTTGATTCAACAAAGAGTGTAAAACAGGTTTCATTATCAGGTACAAACAAAAAAGCCGGTAAACCATAATGGTTAACCAGCTTTTGAATTATGTGTGTTGATGTGAAATTTTGTTTTTTCACGGGGTTTATTCGTCTTCACCGCCACCCTGCATTTTTTCCATTTCCTTTTTAAATTCAGCCATGGTCTTTACAGGATAATCTTTTGGGATCTCAAAAAACGAATCTGCAACTTTCATTTTTTCCAGGGTTTTTACCCGCATCACCAATGTCATTTCATTTTCGGTATGTATTGAATATTCTAATGCAAATTCATTCAGGAATGTATACGCTTTATTACGACCTGCAATTTCCTTTGTAACGTATGCGTAGCTCGTTGAACCGTCTTTTTTATTTTTAATATCAACTTTTATGCATTTGTATCCTGCAATTTCTTTGGTCTCGGTAGTATAGGTTGCTTCGTAAAGATCGGCAGTAGTGCTGGCTTCCGCTTCAATATCTTTTGAATCCATGGTATAGGCGTTTTTGGTTCCCATTTGATCCATTAGCATAAAACCTGTTTTCTTATCGCTGTCGGTAACGGTAACGGTATTAACGCCCATGGTACCTTGTTCGCTACGGCTTTTTGAACCCTTAACGTAATTCACCATTTCCTTTGGTAACATTGCCCTGTAAGGTTCAAACATTTCGGGTAACTCTTCGTAAATGATTTCAAAGGTTATTTTGGCTTCAAGTCCCTTTACTTTTTTTTCTTTTTTTTGCGCAAAGCCCGAAAGCGAAACACCCAGAACAAGTGCAGTTAGAATTATTTTCTTCATAAGAATAAATGATTAATCTTTTTTAGAACTATCAATCTGAAATAACCATGCCAAATATTTTTTTGACTTCGGCTTCAAAATCTTTGAGTTTAACTTTTTTGTACCCCTCAGGTAAATTGAATTCGGCATCATCAACCGCTTCGTCTCTAAAACGGGTGGCTCTTAAACGCATGCGTAAACCATAACGCTCAATTTCGTATTGTAAAAGCACGCCTTTAATATCGCTGTAGGGGTAACACCAATTGGCATTTTCGATATCAATTTCATCGGTATACCATAATTCAGCTTCAGGATAAGAGATATCCTCAAACACCGCTACTTTTTTCAAGACATTAAAACCTACGCAAGTGTCTTTATCATTTACTTCCAAATAGGTTAATTTAGGAAATTCCTTTAGCATACCTTTGATTTCACTCTCGGTCAATTCAACCAATAGTTTTTTTGTGCCGAATTGGAATGCGGTTGAGAGTGTTTTATTCTTGCAATCGGCAATGAATTCGGTTTTGATGCTTTTGCCCTTTGACACGGTTGTTTTGAACTTACCGTCTTTAAACCTCATGGTCATTTTATTTGGAAGCATTCTAACCATGAAATCGGAAGCATTCAAATACGGATACGATACTTCATACTCGAGGATCCCCTCAGAAACTTTTCCACTGCCGCAAGAAGCCAGCGAAATAAGGCAGGTGTATAAAAAATATTGTAAAAAGTTCTTTATCAAGAAATGGGTTTGGCTTTTTTTAAAAACAGGCAAATATAAAATTAATTACTGTTAGTGAACCTGCTTTGTTAACTTTATTCTTAATAACCCAATATCTTTAGCATCGATTTGGCGCTCTGCTCTTTAGCAAAAAGCCTTGTAGTAATTTCACCGTTTTCGTCTCTGTCAATAAGCACATGCTTGGGCGAAGGGATTAAACAATGCTTAAGCCCGCCATAACCGCTAAGTGCCTCCTGATAAGCGCCTGTGTTGAAGAAACCTATATACAGATCATCGCCTTTCTCCATGCGTGGCAGGAAAACCTGGTTATCATGGGCCTCTGAATCATAATAGTCCAAACTATCGCAGGTTAAGCCCCCAACGTTTACTTTGGCGTACTCCTTATCCCAATTATTGATGGCTAACATGATAAATTTTTGGTTAATACCCCAGGTATCGGGCAGGGTAGTGATGAACGAGTTGTCAACCATATACCATTGCTCACGGTCATTTTGTTGCTTATTCTCAATAACCTTGTAAATATTTGCTCCGCTTTCACCTACGGTAAATGAACCAAATTCGGTAAACAGATCGGGTTCAGGAATTCCTTTTTGAGTACAGAATTTTTTCACCTGCGCAACAATTTGCTCGATCATGTATTCATAATCGTATTCAAAATTCAAACTGTTTTTAATGGGTAAACCGCCACCAATGTTAAGGGTGTCAAGGGTAGGACAAACTTGCTTTAACCTGAAATAAATGTTCAAACATTTTGAAAGCTCGCTCCAATAGTGAATGGTGTCTTTAATACCGCTGTTGATAAAAAAGTGCAACATTTTTAACTGGAATTTCGAGCCCTTTATTTCTGAAATATAAAAATCAATAATGTCAATATAACGTATGCCCAAACGAGAGGTGTAAAAATCAAAAGTAGGTTCTTCTTCAGAAGCTATACGAATTCCGATCTGACACGATTTGGTCATGTACTTTTTGTAATAATCCAATTCGTTTTTATTATCTAAAACCGGAATAACATTTTCAAATCCGCTGTTCACCAGCTTGGCAATTTGCTGCGTATACAAGGGACGTTTAAATCCATTGCATATGATATAAGCATCCTTTTTTAAATGCCCTGTTTCGTATAAATTTTCAATGATATAGGTATCGTAAGCCGAAGAAGTTTCAATATGTGCTTCGTTTTTTAATATTTCATGTAAAATGAAAGAGAAATGCGAACTTTTGGTGCAGTAACAATACGTATATTTGCCTTTGTAGTCGGCTTTGGCCATGGCTACATTGAATAGTTTTTTGGCTTTTTGAATTTGTTCGGCAATCTTAGGCAAAATGGTTAACTTTAAAGGAGTGCCGTATTGCTCAATAATATCCATTAAGGGGATGTTGTTGAAAGTTAGCTCGTTATCCTCAACCTGGAATTCAGTTTGTGGGAAATCGAAGGTTTGTTTGATTAGATCATGGTAACTATTTACCATGAAAGAGTCTGATCCGTTTGAGTTACTTGCCATATTTTATACAAAAGTAAGTGAATTACTTTACATTAAAAGTAATTTCTTAAATTATATATGGGATTAGTCCCATATTATTAAATTGATAATACTTAGTCCTAATTTATAGAATACAATGAGTCAAGTACAGTTTATAGAAGTTAAGTCAGAGATTGGTGCAGGAACCAGGGGTGCCAGTTTAGGCATTGATGCAATTAAAAGTGCTGCCTTAACCAGAGGCGATGTGTTTTTCAGAGGAAAAGATACTTTTAGTATACAAACAGAAAACCAGTTACTTAACGAAAGCATTACAACCCCAAACGCCAAACGAATAACAGGGTTGGTTAAAATATATGAGCGAATTGCCGACTCGGTAAGCGATGTTTTAAACCAACAAAAGTTTCCTTTTGTACTAGCGGGTGATCATTCAACAGCGGGCGGAACCATAGCCGGTATTAAGAAAGCATTCCCTCAAAAGAGACTTGGAGTGGTTTGGATAGATGCTCATGCAGACCTTCATTCACCTCATACAAGCCCCTCGGGTAACCTTCACGGAATGCCTGTAGCTGTTTCGCTTGGCTTGGATAACCTTGAAAAAAAACGCAATATAATTGTAGATGAAACCAAATTAGGTTGGGATAAACTTAAAGCTATAGGTGGTTCGGGGACTAAAATTCTTCCTCAGGACCTTGTTTACGTAGCTGTGCGAGATACCGAGATGGAAGAAGATTTTTTAATTGAAAAACATCAAATACGTGTGGTAAAGGTTGAGGAAGTTCGTTCAGTGGGTTCCGAGAATGTAGCTGCAATAATTTTAAAGGCGCTGGAAGACACCGATATTATTTATATTTCGTTTGATGTTGATAGCCTTGATTCAAAAATATCGGTTGGTACCGGAACCCCAGTAGCCAATGGGTTAGAGATAATAGAGGCAAAAGAAATAATCCTTGGATTGCTTTCATCACCTAAAACAATTTGTTTTGAATTGGTTGAAGTAAATCCTTTATTGGATTTAAAAGGTAACAGTATGGCCGAAATTGCCTTTGATGTTATAAAAGATGTATTCAATACTATATCAGATAATAAGTAATGGAGAAAAAGATCATACACGAAGTTTGCGTTTTTTTTAAAGATCAGTTTCAGGTTGAATTAACGGGTAAACAAATACAATTACAAGCCACACGTCCCGAATTTGCGGGTGATATTACATTGGTGGTTTTTCCATTAACAACAATTACTAAACTCAATCCCGAAAAAACAGGCGAGTTGGTAGGTAATTATTTGAAACAATTTATTGAAGGGATTGAATCATACAATGTTGTAAAAGGATTTTTAAATATCGTTTACAAACCCACCTATTGGGTAAATTATTTAAATACCATTTACCCCAATACTTCGTTCGGAAAAGCGGTTTCTCCCTCAGGAAAACTGTATCTGGTAGAATATAGTTCGCCTAATACAAACAAGCCATTACACTTAGGCCATTTACGTAATCACTTTGTAGGGTTTAGCGTTGCCGAAATTTTGAAGGCCAACGGTCATGAAGTAAAAAAAGTGCAGATCATTAATGATCGTGGAATACATATTTGCAAAAGTATGTTGGCCTGGGATATAGCTCGGAAGAAAAATGGTTATGAAGAAACGCCCGATTCCAGTGGATTAAAAGGCGATAAATTAGTGGGAAAATATTATGTAGAGTTTGAAAATATTGTAGTCAAATGGGCAAAAGATCAAATCAGTGAAATATTTAAGGAATACAATATAAACATAGATCCACCAAATGTCAAATTTATTAAACCATCTCTTTTTGACGATTGGAAATATAAAAAGGCATGGGATGATATTTGGATCGTTATAAAGAAAAAATATTCTGTACCTAGCAACTTAGCTATTGGGACAAATCCAGTTGAAGATAAAGAACTAATTGAGGTTTTAAAACCTCATGCTCCTGCATTCACGGAAGCACAAGAAATGTTATTGAAATGGGAGGCGGGCGATAAAGATGTAATTGAATTATGGAAAAAAATGAATGGTTGGGTATACGCAGGATTTCAACAAACCTACGACAAGATAAAAATTGATTTTGACAAGAATTATTACGAGAGCAATACCTATATTTTAGGGAAAGACATTGTTGAAGACGGGTTAAAAAAAGGTGTTTTTTATAGAAAAGATGACGGTTC
>JAYUZA010000284.1:0-2148 GCA_043752145.1 Flavobacteriales bacterium | reverse complement strand
GGATTTTGATGATGGCAATACATCAATAACGCAAAACACCGCAAATTTATATGGAGCTCCTGGAGTTTATAATGTGACACTAATAACAACGAACACCTCGGGTTGTTCAGATACGGTTGTAAAACCGGTAACAGTGTTCGATCTTCCTGTAGCAAATTATACCTACACTTCAACTTGCGTTGGATCCAATATTGTAATTTCCTTTACCGACAGCTCTTATGTAAGCAGTGGAACAATTAATTACTGGTTTTATGATTTTGGGGGAATGGGCTCGGCAACAGCTCAAAACACCACTCAGCTTTTCACCGGAAGCGGAAATTTCTCTATTACACACATTGTATCAACAACCAACGGATGTTTGGATACACTTGTGGACGTAATCAATATTCCGCCTCGTCCAACAGCCGGATTTTATTACGATAGTGATAACGGATTGAACGTAGGCGCAACATTTAATTTTTATGACACATCTGCAAATGCAACAAACTGGTATTGGGAATTTGGAGAGGGAAGTACTTCAACATTACAAGACCCGGCAAACACGTATTTTGCAAACGGAACTTATATTGTAACGCAATACGCATACGATAACTATGGTTGTGTTGACAGCGCAAGCCTTACCATAACGATCAACACGGTTACCAACGAAATAAGTACACTTATCCCCAACGCCATTTCACCTAACGGTGATGGAAAGAACGATGTTTGGAAATTAGGATTCATTCAACTCCTTTATCCAAATGCAACGGTTGAAATTTATAACCGCTGGGGACAAAAATTATTTTATTCACAAGGGTATGCAACGCCTTGGGACGGCACGCTCAATGGTGAAGCTGTGCCGCAGGGTACTTATTACTATATCATCAATTTAAATTCTGCTGATCAACCCGATCCGTTTAAAGGCACTATATTAATTCTTAACCAGCGATAGAAATTATGAAGACGTATATAAAGATATTTTCCCTTGTGTTGGTTAGCAATTATGCGATGGGCCAACAACAGGCAGCCTTCACTAATTTTTTGGTGAACGATTATTATTATAATCCCGCAATTGCAGGAAGTAAAAACGTGCATATGGCCAACATGAGCTACCGTAATCAATGGTCGGGATTTGAAGGTGCGCCAATAACCCTTATGGGAAATATCTACGGTTCGTACCGCAATAAAGGAAAAGTAGGTTATGGTGGTTCCATCATTTCCGAAAAAACAGGATTAACACAACGCACGGGTGTATATGTGAATTATGCGCAACACTTTAAATTGTCGGAAAAATTAAAACTGGGCATTGGTGTACAACCGGGTTATGTTCAATACCGTGTTAAATTATACGATGCGCAATTAGCCGATGCCGGTGATGAAATTTTATCGGGCAATGTACTTTCGGCAAACGCCATTGACTTTAATGCCGGATTTAATTTATACTCAAACAAGTTTTTCATCATGGGTTCTTTCAATCAGATACTTGGTGATCAAATTAAATTCACTACTTACAATGCAGGGCTTAGCATGCACTACACGGCTCTTGGAGGATATAATTTTAATATTAAAAAGAAATTTGTTTTACAACCAAGCTTCTTATTAAAATACACCAACCCTACGCCATTACAATGGGCTGCAATGATAAAAGGAACATTCAATAAAAAATTATGGATAGGCTTATCATACAGGTCAGATGACGATGCCAGTTTATGCTTAGGTTATACATTTAAGGAGCGCTATAACATTGGTTACGCTTATGATTATTCGCTTTCGGGTATAAGCAAGTACCAGTCGGGTTCGCATGAGATCGTTCTTTCAATTGTCCTTACAAAAACAAAGCCTTCGCTTGATCAAAAAGATGAGGAATTGAATAACAGTATCATGGATGAGATGAAGAAAAAACATGATAAGGAACAAGAAAAAGGAAAAGAAGAAGAAGAGAAAGAAAAAGAATAATTGATTTTTATTTAACACACCATATATATGAAGTTATTAAAATACATACTGATTGTATTTACCTCCATCACACTTAGCTCGAACGAAGGTAAAACACAAATTGATACCACGTTTTGGTTTGCCGCACCTTGGGTAACACCCGATCACTGGTGGAGAGATCCTATTGCGTTTGAATTTTCAACATTCAACTATGCTTCCACCACCATTAGGATA
>JAYUZA010000283.1:0-2152 GCA_043752145.1 Flavobacteriales bacterium | reverse complement strand
TTTTACCCTTGTCTTTTCCCAGTGCTATTTTATACGAATCGGCCGTTCCTGTAATTTTAATGTTCAGGTATTTTGTATTCTTATCACCTTTCTCATACACAATTGCATCCAGCTGATCAGGGTCGATCTCCTCAGGTTTTTTACCAAACAATTTTGATGCGCCTGCCTGCGTTACCATTTTCCACGGAATTTTTACATAATACGTCATGTTCATATTCATGTCCTGCGTACCCGAGATCTGTAAAAATCCGATGGTTGAACTAATGGCCATGTTGGGAATGGTAAGCACGCCTTTTGTAAGATCAATATGATTGCTCAACGAATCAAAATACACTTTCTTCAAATCTTTATCCCCAAAATAATCGGCAAGGTAAGTGAGCATCGCATAATTTTCCAAACGCCCGTTCACTACTTTTACATCCATGTGTATTTCCGAATCATCCAGTTTTGGCACAAGGTCGTTGTGCATATGGATCTTTCCGGTAATCATTCCAGAAAATTTTCCGTGTAGATTTTCTGAAACAACATGGTCCTGACCAAAATTCTCGAATTTGAAAAGTAATTTATCCAGATCAACCTGGGTAATTTTTATTTTCGGACTGAAATAAATTTTTGCGGGGTCCGATCCGTTAAAATAACCGGTGATATCAAATTTACCGCCCGCGGCATCCATGGTAAGAGCGTCAAAATAGATATAATGATTCTTCGTGGTCCTGAATTTGGATTTAAAATGGTTTAACAAGTAACGGTGATAATTAAGGTGACCAATATCAACATCGTAAGTCATATTGGTAAAAGGCAATTCATAAATATTGAATCCCGCATCGTGATTAACAGTTACATTATTTTTTGCAGGTGTTGGATTAAAGGCCAACAATTGGTCCAGATCAAGTCGTGATGATACAAGATTTAAATGATTATCGCGTTTCCGTACCGCTTCATCTTTCCCCAAATAGTAATGCAGTGTTGTTTTAAAATCCGATTGTCCCATTTTTCCTGAAAGATTTTCCACCATTAAATGTTCACTTTCATAATGAATGCGCCCTTTAATATCCTCGAAACGCAATGGATGAACTTTCATTTTACCGGTAAATTTATCAAGACTCAGGTCCAATGATTTAAAACCGTGGTTATAATGCAAAAAGCAATAACCGTGTAATTTTAAATTGTCAAATTCCTCGTGACGATAATCTTCGGGAACATAATTAGCGCCTTTATATGAAAATATATCGGCCAATTGCAGCAGCGTTGAATTTAAATTGAATTCAACTTTTGTGTCGCCTGCAATGTTTTTATTGAACCACATTTCGTAATTCGATAACTTGCCGGAGAATAAAAAATCACTTTTATCGATCTGACCTTTGAAGTCAACAACTTTAATGTCTTTTTCCTGCACAGCAATATCGGCATGAAAATCGTGGAATGTATGCGGATAATGTTTTAGTTTGGCAAATAAATTGGTAATGAATAATTCGCCAAGGGGCAAGGATTTTGCTTCTGAAATGGCGCGTGCAGAACTGATGAATCGTAAATTAAGTGCAAGTTTTTGAATTTGTTCATTTATCGATTTGGAAGAATCTGATCCGGTGAGTTCAAACAGATCAAGCATCCTGCATTTAATAGCAAGTGTACTTGTAACAGGTGTTGCGGTATGATGAAGTATGGCCGGAAAATCGCTGATCAGGCCGCTTAAATTAAAATCCGAACGACCAACTTTTATTTTAAAATATTCAATTTTCGCTTCGTGCCCCTTCATCTCGGCAAAAATATCAATGTCTTTTACAGGCAAACGATAAGCCGTGGATTTAAATGCTAAATTGGAAACCTTCAACTGTGTATAATACGATTCATTTAATTTTTCAATACTTCTTTCGGGATGTTGCAGGTCAATGATGTCTTTAAAATTCATGACCAGCGCAATATTTCCGTTTAAATTTTGAAGTCCTTTTACATTAAAGAATTTAGCAAGGAAATCGAGTTTGAAATTAGACCTCAGCTTCATATTTATTTCGGGACTTTCAAAATTCTTGACGTGTAGGTCGCCTGTAAATGTTCCGGCTTCGGGACGTGCTTTAAAATTTACAAGGTGAAATTCCATGGTACTTGGGTCACGTTTGCGGCCATTTGTAAAAGAGCCTTTAAAACCCAATTG
>JAYUZA010000282.1:0-5743 GCA_043752145.1 Flavobacteriales bacterium | reverse complement strand
ACCAAAAACAAACGGGGATCGTGATCCAAAAAATTACTGGCAACCAATTCAGTCCTCTGATTTCGCTTTCATTCTTAAATAACAGTTTCCATAAACGTGAGATCAAAATTGCGGTAATTATGGCGCATAAAAATGAATAAAATCGTTCAACATAAATACTATCGCCAAATACTTTAAAAAATCCTGCCTGTATTGCAAACCCAAGTGGAGGTTGTTGGTCGAAAAAAGGATAAAGTGTAGAACTGTAATGTGGAAACCAAAAAGAGCCAATACCATGAGATAAGTTTTTTGAAACGCACGCATAAAGCATCCCATCCATAAACATACCATCTTGAATAAGGGTTGGAACAATAAGGATGATCAATAACGAGATCGTGAATATCCAGAAAAAAAGATGCTTATTTCGATCCATTATACAAATCTACTTTAAATTCAGTTTGCAAAAAAACAAACTATCTGCTAAATTTCACGATCTTATATCCTAAATCACCATATTGATTGGCAGGATATACAATTTCAGGAATATCGAATTTTATTTTACCCGATGAACTTGACTTAACGGTTTGTGTAATTCCGTTGAGTTCTCCCGTTGCAGTATTATACCACTTAATGATGTATTCGGTACCAGGGTTAAGTTTTAATTGTATTTTATATCCCGGTTTTGATTGCGGGGTACCTTTGGCCTTTGCTTTTTCGTAATGTTTTTGATATTGGGTCCTATCGGCTTCGTCAATCGAAACACCACTATTATCCTCGATCAATTTAGCGATACATGGATTCACCTCTTTCAAATTTGCCCAATAAAAACTAATGTTGTGTAACCATCCAACAACTTTTGTTCCATCCTTGGCCTTTAAATAATATGTTTCAAATTTTGACTTGCTTTTAAATTTAGTAGCGTTGTCAACCGCACCCATGCATTCAAATTCAGTTACACTAAAATTTTCCTCCTCCAGGAATTTTTTAACTCCGGATAAGTTTTTCTCAAATCCGTTTGACAATAAAGCATTATCCCACCACCAACTTTGACCTGTTCCAAAACTTCCCATCAAGGCTGTTGCCCATAAACTGTTATGAAAAGTTATGTCCGAACATTTATCAAGGCTTGGGAAAAAATCGGCACCCATCTCATCAAAAATAATAGGCGTGTTCCTTGTCTTCGAATATGCGTTGTACCGAACGATATAATCCAGATATCTGTCCTTAAAATTGGTATAATTATCGCGACCATATAAATGCATTAGAATTACATCCGACTCGGTGTAAACATGATTTTCAATGTCACGGTTGTGTGCACCCTGTGTATAACTTGCGCTCACCAGCTTTGTTGAGTAACCCAGATCGTTTTTAATATAATTCTTCATTTCAACGAACCAGTCCTTGAAGGCCTTTCTTACTTTGTCTCCTTCTGCCGTTTTCTCTCTGTAATTTGGAATGGCGTTATCTACTTCCGACAATAACTCAATGATCGGAATATTTGTTGAATAGCCGTAACGCGACATAATATAACGTAAACGCTTCTTAAATTCAGTCTTGCATTTTTCCTCAGTAAAAAAATCTATTGGATTAACAGCTGCTGTTTTTCCCCCGTTTTTTGTGGAATTGTAAATATTGTTTGTCCAATGATTGTTTTTATGGATCCAACCTTCGCCCGTTAAAAATTCATCGTGAATAAGGGTCAATAGGTTTACATAAACCCCGTTTTTATTGGCTATCTCAATTAACTTATCCATTTCCCATGCATTGCACATACGTGCTGAATAATTGTTGAGTGCTTCCTGTTCAACACCGTTGGTAAAAGGCAACATACTTAATTGAACATAATTTGCCTTGGCTTTTGAAAGTTGGTCGAACCATTTAACGTATATTTCATAGTCGCTTGGTCTTAATTCATCCAATTTTGACCAAACCAAATTCATTCCCACAGGAAAAAACATTTCATTGCTTTCGGTGTATTTTAAATATCGGTTTCGTGCATCAGCCAAACCCAATAAGCCGATTGGTCCTTTTGATTCGGAAGCAACACAAATAAAATTTATTTTTCCCAAATCAACCGTTTCGGTTTTATTCAATATGAGTTTAATGGAACACACCCATGGACCAATCGCATCCGGTGCGAATCTTACTCTTAAAACGTAATCATTTCGCTCACGTATCCATTGCCAATCATCAATGCCAGTTCCATTTTGCTTTCTGGAATACTCATCATAATAAAAACCAACTATTTTATGCTCTTTTACGGATGAATTCGTACCGTTTTGAAAAACCGCTTCAACACTTACCTTGTCCGGATCAAAAGGATTTAACTTTTCCTTTTCATTGCTGTTGCTTACAAAATTCCTGATTTTTGTGGCGACTTCATTGGAAATGTTAATGCCGAGTTCCAGTTTTTCCCATTTACCAACTTGAGGCAAACCACTTTCGGGTACAAGAATTTTTATATCCTTGGTTTGTGCATTGATATTTGAAGTAAAAAATAATAAAAAGACAAAAGGAACTATCAGGCTCAAAAAATACTTCATAAAAATTATATTAAAGTGAAATCATGACTTAATGATCTATTCTCCTCCTGTAAACGTCTCTTTCATGCGCTGAAAAAAGCTTTTTTCTTTTTTACCCATTGCTGTAGGCTTAAAGTTTTCGGCATCACGCATTGTTTCTACCATCGCTTTTTCTTCCTTGCTTAATTTTTGCGGGGTAAATATGTTTACACAAACCAAAAGATCTCCTTTATGATATCCGTTTATCTCGGGCAATCCTTTTCCTCTTAACCGCAATATTTTTCCGCTCTGTGTTCCTTCATCAATTTTTACTTTTGCTTTTCCATCTACCAAAGGCACTTCAATTTGCACACCCAAAGCCGCATCGGCAAAATTGATGTATGCATCATAATATAAATTTATGCCATCGCGCTTTAAGTCGGGATGTTCCACTTCTTCAATGGCAACAATAAGATCTCCGTTGATTCCTCCTCGCGGAGCTGCATTTCCTTTTCCACCAACACTCATTTGCATTCCGTCTTCAACACCGGCAGGCAAATTTAATGTCATTGTTTCTTCATCGCGTGTAATTCCATCACCACGACAGGTCCCACACTTATCAGTTACGGTTTGACCTTCGCCACTACATGCTGGGCATACTGCTACGGTTTGCATCTGACCCAAAAAAGTACTTGTAACGCGTGTAACTTGTCCTGTTCCTCTACAGGTTGTACACGTTTTTACAGCTGTTGCTGTTTTTGCTCCTGAACCACTACATGTTTTACACGAAACGAATTTATTTACTTTAATTTTTTTCTCGGCACCGGCCGCAATTTCTTCAAGCGTCATTTTTACTTTGATACGTAAATTCGATCCTTTCGTCATCCTACGTCCGCCACGTGAGCCGCCACCTGAACCGCCACCGAAAGCACCACCAAAAATGTCACCAAACTGAGAGAAGATATCATCCATGCTGAATCCGCCACCTCCGCCAAAACCTCCGCCACCACTTGAAGCACCACCAACACCTTGATGACCGTATTGATCATAACGTTTTCGCTTTTCAGGATTGCTTAATACTTCGTATGCTTCGGCCGCTTCCTTGAATTTATCTTCACTGGCTTTATCACCCGGATTTTTATCGGGATGATATTTTAAGGCCATTTTTCGATAAGCTTTTTTTATTTCGTCTGCATCGGCTGACTTGCTTACGCCTAATATTTCGTAAAAATCTCTCTTGCTCATATTTAAAAAAAATCAAGGTTTAATGTTTAAAGTGTGTGACGTGTTAAAATGGTTCAAAGTTTAAAGTGTAAGTTTTAAGGTATAAAATTCAAAGTTTAAAGTGTAAGGTTTAAAGTGTAAGGTTCAAAGTTTAAAGTGTAAGGTTTAAGGTATAAAATTCAAAGTTTAATATTCAAGGTTATTAAATTCTTCCATAGTCAAATACTCTTCTTGAGGTTCAGACACATGTCGAGTGCCTTTATATCCTGAAGTCTTTAGGTAGGTAATAAACGTCCACATCTTTCTTGATAAGGATTCAGCTCTTTCTATTAGGGGTTTTACTTTTTCACTTTCACAATATCCTAAATCAACCACACGAATCAATTGTGATCTCATTTCTCCTGCAGACGCCTTTGCATGAAATAAAAAATTAATAAACTCCTTTGTATTTTCCTTTTCAAATCCTTCAGCAATATTATCCATTACCGAGCCTGATGAACCCTGCAATTGATCCTTTAATCGTTGATTTCGTTTATATAAAGTTTCAACTAATGTTTTTTCAACTTCACTACACTGCAATCTGGCTAACTGCCAAATTTCTAAATCCTCAAATCTTTTAGCTTTACTCATACTCTTATTTAAATTTAAATCTTACTGTTATTTAAGGTTTAAAGTTCAAGGTTTAAAGTTCAAGGTTTAAAGTCCAACGTGGATATACCTTAAACATTATACTTTAAACTTTGATTTCCTTTTTCCGTGATATATCTTATACTTTAAACATTAAACTTTGATTAACTTCCAACTATTACTTTGGCATGCCTCAAAACAACATCGTTAATATAAAATCCGTTTTCAACCACGTCTACAACCTTCCCTTTAAGCTCTGGCGATGGAGCCGGAATTTGTGTAATGGCTTCATGCAATTCGGTGTCTAGTGTTTGACCAACGACTTCCATTTTCTTCAAGCCTTTTGCTTCAAGCGAATTGTATAATTTTTGATTAATTAAATTGAACCCTGCTTTTACAGCTTCAATATCGGTTGCGGTTTGATTGGCTTTTATTGCGCGATCAAAATCATCCAGGATGGGAAGAATTGTTTTTAAAACATCCGAACCGGCCGATTTTATTAATTCGATGCGTTCACGCACATTGCGTTTTTTTGAATTATCGAATTCGGAATATAAACGCATGAATTTATCGTTTATCTCTTCATACTTTGCCTTATAATCAACCAGCGCTTCTGCCGTTTCTGCCGATTTCTCTTCTGTCACAGGCGTCTCTGCCGTATTTTCAGTATTCTCCTCGGTTACCTCATTGTTTTCAGGGGTACTCTCGTTTTTTTTATCTTCATTCTCCATAAATAGCCTTTGGGTAGTATAGAAACAAATATACTGCCAATGACCCCAAGTAAGTCAGGTTGGCAGTATAGTTTACTAAAACATGAAGAGTGTGAAAGGGTTTTGGCTGCTACTTTAGTCAATTACTGTTATTGTATATGTTGTGGTTGAGGCGCTTGGAAGGGGGATAGATACCGAAGTTTCCCAAATGAACGAGTTAAAAGTTGTTGCCGGACGATAAATACCGGTATTATCAGGGTCAAAATTATCGTACATCTGGCGTCTTGGAAGCGCAAGTTTAAAAGCAAAACCAAACGTATGATCATCGTCCATTGGCAGGTAAACTTCCACCTCAGGTGTTTTGGCTAATCCCTTATGGGTTTTTTGTTCCCTGAAGATCCATTCGTAATAATAAGCCGCCCGTAACATTAGACGTTCACCCAATGGTAAAACAAAATTTAATCCGAAGCCGCGTTGGTTACCGCCAAGTTTATCGTAATATTTTGTTGCATTCTCATTAACCGGTGAACCATTTTGAAAAAACACCGAATAATTATACCTGGCTGTTGGAATAAAACTAAACTTACCTTTTACATGAAAACCGTAACCGAAATACGTATTAAAATAAGTGGCGTCCTGCGAAGTAAAACCATTGATACTTGTTACTCTTTTCTTTAAGCCCCATCCAAAACGCATCCCAAA
>JAYUZA010000281.1:0-5747 GCA_043752145.1 Flavobacteriales bacterium | reverse complement strand
TTTCCCAATATTATAGTCGGAAACAGGATTTGGTGAAACCAATATATCGCTGGCTTTACCGCTCTTTAGATCAATAATTCGCGTGATCCTTGGCATGGTAGTATTGGAAAAAACTTCGGTAGCAAAAGTAGCGCCCGCATCAATAGTACAGGTGTGAAATCCGTTTCCTGTTGTAAGCATTTTGAAAGCTCCGGTCTTTACATTGATAGAACAAAAATCCTGGTTAACGGGAGCGCTGTAATTACAATGAATGAATAAATTTTCGCCTTTCGTGTCAAAGCCATTAATGTCTTTTACTTCCCAGTTTCCTTTAGTCAATTGTTTTAACATTTTACCGGTGAAATCGTAGAGATAAAGGTGTTTAAATCCATCACGGTTTGATTGCCAAATGAATTTTGTCGGATCATTTTTAAGAATCATTAACGGCACTAAAGGTTCAATATAACGCGAATCGTTCTCTTCAAAAAGTGTTTTACTAAAAGCTCCGGTTACCGCATCGTACTCATTAAGTTTCATGTTGTTTTGCGCTCGATTTACCACAGCAATATAAATTTTTGATTCATTACTGCTCCAAGCTATATTGGTTAAATATTGTTCGGGATCACCTTCTGTTTTTACATATGTTATAACACCGGTTTTCACATTGTAAACACCTAACGTTACCCGATGACTTTTATCGCCTGCAAACGGGTATTTAATGTTATTGGCTTTAGCGGGTTTTTCGTCCCAATTTACCACGGGATAATCGCTAACCATGCTTTGATCCATTCGGTAAAACGCAAAATAAGTTCCTTGCGGTGAAAAGAAAATTCCTTTTTCAATTCCAAATTCATTGCGATGCACCGCTTCGCCATATACCAGATCTTTACTACCATCGGTGGTAACCGGTCGTTCATTACCTGCGATTTTTAAAATCACGTTATGGTCTTTGGTATACACAACGGTAATTCCATCGGGCGAAATTTCCGCATTTTCGAGTCCGGCTGTTAATGAACCTCCTTTTGTGTCGGTCAACGACTTTTCCTTGGTATTATATTCCCAGAATGTTTTTTCGAACATGAATTTGAACGTGTTTTTATCCTTCCAATCAATGGATGGAAAATATTTCATTTCGGTCTTACCAAATTTTTTAACGGCATCGTTTAATTCAACCAGACTTGTAGAGCGTGTTTTTTTCCCTTTTATATTGATCAAGGTCAGGCATTCTTTTCCCTCTTCGATAAATACATAAGATAATTCACCAGGATTTTTGGTGAAGGTCAAAAACTTTAACCTGCTCGGGGCTAACGTTGTTCGGCCATTGATAATAGCCTCTTCGATGGTAAGGTTTTTTTGCGCTTCAACTGTAACTAAAGTAAACGCCAGAATAGTAAAAAAGATCGCTTTTTTCATGTGTAAAAATTAAAATAAATTTGGACACAGACAACAGGGAAGGAAAATTATAATTTTACGAAAAAGTGACCGATTTCAGCCACTTTTCGGCCTTATCCTTATCGGTAAACAAACGGGTGGGAACTTTTGGTTTATTAAATTTTAAATAGAAATTTCCCAAGATGCGTTGGGCGAGTGACTGTATAACATAGGCCTCTGCTATTGTAAATTCAACTGCTTCCTCGGTGGCAGCATACTCCCTGCCCTCTTTACTAACGGTTGAATACTTTCCGGCAATGGTTAATTGCATGCATTTTTTTCCTCCTGTTAACTTACCTGTTTCAAGAATGATCTGACGAATGTTTTTTACATCATACACAGCATCATCATCACATATCATTTCGAGTACGTTATCCGACCTAAAGACCAATTTTGAATGTCCCAGATCAATTTCTGCTTTAATTTCAGGTTTGTTATATGTAAGTTGCATGATGTAAGAAAGCTCAAATTTAACAGTTGGCAAATATTGTCAAATACCAATTATCTAAATTATCCTACATGTGTAATCTTAATAACATTAAAGTTGTTGATGCTTATTTGGACGACCAAAAAAATAGAATTTTATAACAGGAATATAGGATTTGTGTTAATATAAAAGGCGGGATCATGACCCACCTTCGTTTTTAAGGATACTAATAACGCGTGAGTTTTATCCGTAAAAGAAAAAGAAGAAGAACAGTATTGCTTTCTGCCTGTCAACCCCGTCAATTCTTCCCAGCGTGCTTCCGGAAGAGTCGTAAATATAATTTCCATCAATACGCCCCTTCGTGCTTCCTGAACCATCGTAAATGTAATTTCCGTCAATGCGACCTATTGTACTTCCGGAACCGTCATATATGTAATTTCCATCTATCCTGCCAATAGTACTTCCCGAAGCATCGTAAACATAGTTACCATCAAACCTGCCAAGCGTGGAGCCCGAACCATCGTAAACATAATTTCCGTCAATACGACCAATTGTGCTTCCCGATGAATTGTAAAGGTATTGAGCCGAAATATCGGTTGTGCCCAGTACAAAAATGAATGTAATCAAAGAAAATACTGTTTTCATGGTTAAGGGTATTGGTTAGTTTGAAATAAAAGTACAAAAATTGTTCCAAACCGTTGCGGCCTATTTTTCTTCTAAAAATTCTTTCAAAATAGAATAAAATTCCTGGGGCTTATCCATAAAAGGAACATGGCCACAACGATCAATAAAAACCAATTTCGACTGTTTGATAGACTCATGAATTCGAATAGCCGTTTCATCTCCCAAAATATCCTGCCGCCCTTGTACCACCAATGTTGGTTGTTTGAATTTATCAAATTTTCCTCTAAGATCATAATTGATGCGAAAAAGATCGGTCCACATGAGCGTATTATAATCGGGATTATAAGAACCCGGAACCGTTAAACGTTTTACAAACTCATCAACTTTTGTCTTATCATAAAAATAGGCCGGGGCATTAATTTTTAATTGGCGAAAAAATGCTTCTTCCCTTTCTTTAAGTGTTACAGGCGTTTTTGTAACCTTATCTTTCACCACATTACCTAAACGCTGCTTTATATTATCGGCAAAATAATTGAGAAAATCAAGGTTAATGCCAGCCGATGAACTAAGGATCAATTTATCAATACGATTTGGATATTTAACTGCAAAATTCATGGCTAAGATCCCACCAAATGAATGTCCCATGATAGACACGGTTTTATTTCCTGTTACACGGATCAATTCATTTATATCAGAACATAAAAGATCAACGGTAATGGTTGTTGAATCATAGACCGAAATTGTTGACTTACCTGTTCCTCTTTGATCAAAGATGATTACCTGATAACCCTTTTTAGAAAATGCTTTAGCAAATCCTTCGGCTCCCAGGCTTGAGAAACCCGGACCTCCATTAATAAAGATCAGCGGTTTTCCTTCACCATAGATTTTGTATTGAATGGTTGCACCCCTGTTTGTAAATGATGCCGTCTTAGTTCCTTTTTGCCCACAGGCAATGTGCGAAATAAGAATTAAAAAAAGGAATAGCTTTTTCATAAATGACTTTCTACAAAAATAATCCTCGTAGAAAAAAGTATTTGTTAAAAATGTTGAGCGGTTAACGATTGATCGTTTCCGAACAAATTTAAACGTTTTCCAATGTTTTAATATCAAATTTTTTCATTTTCAGAAAAGCCTCAACTACTTTTTGTCCTTTTTGTGGATCACTCATTAATTTACCCAAATTACTTGGTATAATTTGCCATGAAACGCCAAACCTATCTTTTAGCCATCCACACATACTCTCCTTTCCCCCGTCCTTTGTTAAGACATCCCAGTATCGGTTAATTTCTTCCTGTGTATCGCAACTAACGATCAACGAAAACCCTTCGTTGAAATCAAATTCATGATTACCGGGTCCATCCATTGCCGAAAACGTTTCGCCACCAAGGTTAAAATGACCGAACATTAAATTTCCCTCTCCTTGTGGAGCATCTTTACCGTACAGTTGCAACTCATGACTTTTGGAATTCGGAAAAACGGAAGTATAAAATTTTATTGCTTCAACCGCTTTTCCAAATTGCTTATTCGAAAACAAAAATGAAGGATTGATCTTTGGCATCCCTTTTGGAATTTCACCCAACATCAATTGCCATGTCATGCCAAACTTATCTTTTACCCATCCGTACTTTTCACTCCAGGGATATTTATCAAGCGCCATCATAGCACTACCGCCATCCGATAATTTTTTCCATGTCAATTCAATTTCTTCATTGGAGGTACAGGTCACAAAAAAAGAAATAGCGGGGTTGATCTTATACATCGGACCTCCGTTAAGACCCATTACTTTTTTTCCTTCGAGCTCGAAATTTACCACCATCGGATTGTCGGAAGTGATTTTTGAATTCTTAAAAATTGAGCAGTAAAAGTCAGCTGCTGCTTTTGCCTGGCCGTCAAACCAAAGACAAGGATATATAGAATGTTTCATTTTTATTCTTTTATATAAAAAAATTAATATTTTATTTTTAATTAATGCCCTTTTCAATAAGTTTATCAAGTCTTAGATGCGAATCAACTACGCCCCTTTCCATTCCCGACATAACCATTCCATCACGGTCCTGCACCGATTTAAAAACCGACTGAACTGTCATTTTTGTGCGGTTGTTTGGAAGTGCTTCAAGAATTAATGTCTCCAATGAAACGTGTCCACGCTCAGGCAATCCTTCAAATTCAAATGTACGTATGATACGTTCAGGTGCAAACACTTCATGTATGACACCATTGAAACCAAATTTATTTCCGTTGGCGTTGCAATGAATGAAACGATATGAACCTCCCGTACGATTATCCAGTTTTTCAATTTCCATGGTAAGGTCTCGTGGGCCTAACCATTTTACCAATAATTCGGGATTGGTGAATGCCTCGAATACTAATTCACGCGGAGCATTAAATTCCCTTATAATAAACAGTTCCTGTTTACCGAGTTCGGCAATAATTTTTGTTTCGTTTTTCATAATAAAAATTATATAGTTTTTAATTTTACATCCAGGTTATCCAACATTTGAATCCAGCTGGGATACGCTCCTGTTTTCTTGGCCAATGTTTCATTCACTGTTTGTTCAAGAGTAAGTTTTGTTTTCCCTTCAACTTCTTCAAATGTTATATACACGGTACTTATCTTTGGCCAATCGGCATCCATTCCTATACTTAGCGGATCAACTGCTTTTCCATTTTCATCGGCATTTTGCATGGTATATACAATGCGTTTAAATTTTATAATTTCCAAATATTCGCCAATGCACCAACAATCGCCATGTATAGGATTGCTTATACAGGAGTGAAAGGTGCCACATTCACGAAAATCCATCTTTTTAAACTTTATCGTACATCCGTTAGGAGCAAACCAACGTTCAAGCAATTTGCTGTCCGTCCATGCGCTAAACACAAGTTCAACCGGAGCATTAAAAAAATGCGTGATAAAAATTTCGTTTTGAGCTACAGTTCTTTTATTTTGACTTTCTTTTACCATGTTTTTTATTTTTAGTTTGTAATTCTATTAATAAATTATCCAATTCGTCAAACCTGTCGGACCAAAGTTTTCTGTATTTTTCAACCCAGTTGGAAACTTCGTTGAGCGATTCCAGTTTTGCTTCACAAAATCGTTCCCTTCCTTGTTTTTTAATGACAATGAGTCCGCACTCCGTTAGTATTTTAATGTGTTGTGAAATGGCGGGTCGGCTTACATTAAAGTTATCGGCAATAGCGTTAAGGTTTAATGTCTTTTGTGATATTAAACCAATAATTTGCCTTCGCGTAGGATCTGCTATTGCCTGAAAAACGTCTCTTCTTA
>JAYUZA010000280.1:0-2156 GCA_043752145.1 Flavobacteriales bacterium | reverse complement strand
AAAACTAAATTTCCTTAAGCATACGAATTGTACATGCAAAATGGCCCGAATTTCCTAGAGGGTCTTTAAGCAGGTGAAAACCCGATTTTTCATACATCCCGATGGCGTTGCTTAACTCGGCCATGGTTTCCAAATACACTTTTTTATACCCATTTTTCGCTGCAAAATCAATGCATCTATTGATCAATTGTTTTCCCAAACCTTTACCACGTGCTCGGGGCAATAAATACATTTTCACCAATTCGCAGGTATCGGCAGGTAATCCCTCGGTCGGAAAAATTCCCGAACCACCCACAATTTCATCATCCATACGTGCAATAAAATAAACGCTTTTAGGAAGTGAATAAAAGCTCTGCATATTCTTTAAACTATCGTCAAAATAAGCTGTTCCCGGTCGGTTTACCCCATGCTCTTCTAATACGGTTTTAATTACCAGTTCAATGGCCGAATTATCTTCGATTTTAATAATTTCAATGGTATTCATAGCTGCCTGTCAAGGTGAAAATTAGTCTATTTCGTAAATGAAAAACAACCAAAATGCTTCACTAATCAACACTTAACAGTGCAATGATGACAAATGGCTCAAATTGACGTATCGGGATTTTAAAATCCTGTATTTTTACTGTTCGTTAACATACACATGCGCTATCTTATACTTAGCTTTCTTTTCGTTTATACGTTTCCGCTGGTGGAAGCGCAAAACTTGTTGGAAAACCCCAGTTTTGAAGATACGGTTTCCGGATTAGCACCGACTACAAAGTTCTCGCAACTTAAATACAAACAAATACTTGTCAAAGGTTGGTATCAACCCACCGGTGGCACTCCCGACTTTTACAATTCCGATTATTCATATGTGGGAAAAGGAACTCCGGTACATACGGCAAGAACGGGCGAAGGTCGCGTAGGACTTATTTTTGACAATGGCGGGAATAAAAAGTCGCAATTGGAAAAGGAAATTGTAATACCTTACAAAAGTACCGACCGTTATAAGGAATTCTTGGGCGCAAAACTTTTACGACCATTGGTAAAAGATTCGTTGTATGCCGTAAAGTTTTACATGATCCAGGACAAACGTTCCAATTATGTTTCCAAAAATATTGGTGTATATTTTTCAGATACCGCTATTTATTACAGCTGGCATTTTCAGTGCTTGGAATTTACACCACAACTTGTTTGCAACGATTGGAATATTTTAACTACCAAAGACAAATGGGTGTGCATGCGTTATATTTATAAAGCAAAAGGAGACGAACAATTTATAACATTGGGGAGTTTTGGGCGCGAAGAACCGGCCGCCATTGAACAATTTTCGGATGCAAAGATTAATGAAGAAATTTTTAAAGTGGAATTGTTTCGCTACTCAAGTTATTATTACTTTGATGACTTTTCCATAGTAAATGTAACCGATACAGCCAAGTATTATCAAATACACAGCGAAGATGAAAATTCGACCGTTAATAATTTTGTTTTCCTGCTCGATATTTCCAATTCAATGATAAATGCCAAATACATTGAAGACATGAAACGCGGTATAACGCAAATGATAGACAAATTAAATCCGTACGATCAGCTTTCGTTACTTACCTTCGATTCGAAAGGAAAAATTATTTTTGAAAAATACCGCATTGGTGAAAAAGAAAAAATAATTGCAGCATTGGCTGAAATTAAACCGGGTGGACGAAGCAATATTAACGAAGGCTTGAAATTAAGCAGCGAGGTGATGCGAAATACCTATTTACGCAGGGGAAATAATTGCATTGTATTGGCAAGTGACGGAACGTTTAATGTTGCAAAGGAACAGGAAGAAGAAATAAAAAAGTTATACGCTCTACAAGGCGTTACACTGAATGTGATCCAGTTTGGTTCGATAGAAAGCAAAGAATTAAAAAAACTGGCAATAAAATGCGGTGGAATCTATCAACAAACCGCGCACAATGTTGACGCTTTATTGGTGTTGCAACTTAAAAAAGGGAAACCTGTTAAGACATATACATCTGGGAAGATAAATAAGTATTAATTAGTAATTGCTAATCCGGACGGCAAAAAAAGTCAAGGAGTTGCAGGATACGAAAATAACACCAAAAAAACATAATAATTGATTAAACTACAGATTGTAGTCAGATTTTTTAAATTCGAACTTATCTTTACCTTGCTAA
>JAYUZA010000279.1:0-2157 GCA_043752145.1 Flavobacteriales bacterium | reverse complement strand
AACGAAAATCCTGGCCAACTGAACATCGAATTAAATGAAAAAACGGCCGAAGGAATTTATTCAAATCTGGCCATCATCACACATTCAAACAGTGAATTTGTCATTGATTTCATTAAAATTATGCCCGGTGTTCCAAAAGCTAAAGTAAAATCGCGCATTATTTTAACGCCTCAGCATGCAAAACGTTTGATGCGTGCCTTGCATGATAACGTTGCGAAATTCGAGCAAATTCATGGCCAGATAAAAGATACCGACCCGGGAATACCAATGAATTTTGGAGGACCAACTGCGCAAGCTTAGAATAGTTGTCAGTGCTCGGTTGTCGGTTGTCAGGGAGCGAGTCTAATTAAATCCCTTTTGATTAAAGATCAGGAATCCGAAATTGAACATGAATGTAAACGGTGTTGTATGCTCGGGATAAAAATTGACTGACACACTTACAGGGCCAACCGGACTGTGATATACACCTATCATTGAAATGATCACTTCTCGCTTTAAAAACAATTCACTGTACTTTGTAGTTCCATCAACCTGTTCCATCAATGAATTCAGCGGTTGGAAATAATAACCTTCGGCACGCAGATCCATATTTTTTGAAAGACTTACGATTAATTGTGCGCCCACCGATAAATATTTATGGGCCCGCAAATTAGGATTGAACAGTGCTTTTGTTTCCAATATTGGCGCATATACGGGGCTACTTAAAAGGCTTGCAGTATAATTCCCGTAAAAAGGTTGGAATGAAAATACATTCTCGGTACAAAAACCTAAATGCAACGTTGATTTTCTGAAAAAATATTGTTGGTATTCAAATTTCAAAACCGGCCAACTATGATATTTTTCTACCGTATCACGCACTAAGGAAGTATTACCGGGAACTGTACGCTCAAAGGCATTTATGTATCGTGCCGATAACCGCAAATATGAACCTGAATTGGCGTATAATTTTCGGTTGAGTGAATTTCGCTCGTAACTTATTAAACCAGTAAAGGCAAAAATACTGGTTTTATCGGTGGTATCTTTGGTCAAAAACTGGTCGGTCCTGTAATAACGATCGATCGTTTCCACATATCGTCCCTGCAAAATTAACTTTCCTTTGGTGCCCAATGCCGTTGCAAAAGTCAAACCAGCGTATTGTTCGTCTTGAACCAAGTATGATGGTTTTTTATCTTCATAAAATAGATTTGAACTTTTAAAATAATCCCATCGATGAACATTATATTCAGGTTCAATAAAATAATGTTTACGTGCCGAAGGCTCCCATCTTATAGCGACTCTTCCTGAAGTATAAAACTTTCCAAAAGAAGTTGACGCATTAAAAGTCCATGCCGAACGCGTTAGTAAATGGTATTTGAATCCGACAAAACCGGTATTTACAGGTCTTGAAGAAATGTTTCCTCCAAATGATACTTCAAAAGGCTTATCCTTTTTTACTTCCAATAACAAAGCATATTTCCTTGTTGTGGAATCATACTGCGCCATGGGGAACATAAACCGTATTTTTTCATCGGTATAGGTTTTATAATAACGTGCTTTCATCGATTCCAGCGTAAGCGCTTTTTGTTTTCGCTTCATCGTTCTTTCAATATACTTCTTTTGCTTGCTATTGATACCTGATATTATAACATCGTTAAACTCAGGTTTAACCTGCGAACCAATAAAAACTTTACGCTTGCGATTTAACTCCTCCACACTTACCCTTCGTGACAATAACGCTTTGATGGAATCTATCATAAGGATAGTGGAATTGTATCCTGCATCAATTGATTCTTTGATGCGGCTAAAATCAAACGTTGACAAACCATTTAAATTCGGTTCAATTAAAATACTTTGATCACAATTAATGAGAAAATTTTGCTTGGTAACGATCATGTTCTCGAGTTGATTGAATATATCCTCTTCATCGGCACTTGTCGCATTTGAAGTTACAAGGCTTCCAATAATTATATCGGGATTAAATTCATCTTCCAAAACATTTACCGGAAAATTATTATACAAACCGCCATCAAAAAGAAGTTTACTATCCACCATAATTGGTTTCAAATAAAAAGGGTATGACATGGATGCACGCACGGCCTGATTCAAATGTCCTCCTGAAAAAACGACCGAATTTTTTGAGGAGATATCGGAGGCAACGCATCGAAAAGGAACAAATAG
>JAYUZA010000278.1:0-5755 GCA_043752145.1 Flavobacteriales bacterium | reverse complement strand
AACCAAAACAGCTTCCTGGTGACAAAGGAAGAAAACAAAAAACCCCGACATCTCTATCGGGGTTTATATTATCAAAACTTAATTAATTATTTTTTCTTCTCAGGTGCTTTTGCAGCAGGCGCAGCAGCAGCCGGTGTGGCAGCAGCAGCGGCAGGCGTTGCAGCAGCAGCTGCGGCAGGCTCTTCAACGTTACGCGTAATTTGAACCGATACTATGTATGACGAAGCATTGTCAAGGAATTTTAATCCTTCAATGTTCAATTCACGTACACGAATTCCATCACCAATATTTAATGCATCAACATTCAATTCAATTGTATCAGGTAATTTATCAGGCAATGCCATAACCGTAAGCTTACGGAAATTTTGCATCAATTTTCCACCTTTTTTAACACCTTCAGAAGCTCCGTTAATTCTAACGGGAATTTGAATTTTAACCGGTTTATTCGCATCAACTTCTAAAAAGTCAACGTGAACCAATTTATCGTTCACCGGGTGAAACTGGATGTCCTGAATAAACGAACGGTATTCTTTACCGCCAACTGTTAATTTAACTTCATGTGCATCGGCCGACCAAACAATTTTGCCCAGTTCAAGTTCAACACAGGTAAAATGTACCTGTTCTTTACCACCATAAATTACACATGGTATCTTACCGCTCTTTCTAAGTGCAGCAGAATCTTTTTTCCCTACGCCCGCTCTAAGCGAACCGCTCAATGTTACTGATTTCATTTTGTTTTTATTTTTAGTTTAATTAATTTACTTTTTTAGGCATGAGCCAAAAGGCAAAAGCGCGACAACTATCCCGCTACAATAAAGTGTGAACTTATCGACTGTAAATTTTGCAAACGCGATATTACATCGGCAAATAAACCTGCAGTGGTCAACACTTTTATTTTATCACTTTTATGTTTTAACGGTATAGTATCGGTTACGATCAACTCCGTCAAACACGATTTTTCAATTCTTTCATATGCTGCTCCCGACAATACAGGATGTGTACACATTGCTCTTACACTTACAGCACCGTTATCCATCATCAATTGCGCTGCTTTTACCAAGGTGCCTGCGGTATCGCACATATCATCCACAATAATTACATTCTTGCCTTTTACATCACCAATTACGGTCATGCTGTCAATCTCATTGGCTTTTTTGCGTTGCTTATAGCAAATGGCTAATTCGCAATTCAAATATTTGGCATATGAGTTTGCACGTTTTGTTCCACCCGTATCAGGTGCGGCCATCACTAAATTTTCCAATCCCAATGTTTGCACATGTGGTAAAAATATACTCGATGCGTATAAATGATCAACCGGTACTTCAAAAAATCCTTGAATTTGATCAGCGTGAAGATCCATTGTAATTAAACGGTCAACACCTGCAGCGGTCAATAAATTGGCAACCATTTTTGCACCAATAGCAACACGTGGTTTATCTTTTCTATCCTGACGCGCCCAACCAAAATACGGTATCACGGCAATAATTTTATTAGCGCTTGCACGTTTAGCCGCGTCTATCATCAACAACAATTCAAATAAATTTTCGGTTGGTGGAAATGTAGATTGTACTAAAAAAATATCCTGCCCGCGCACGGTTTCTTCAAACGATGGGCAAAATTCACCATCGCTGAAACTCGATACCACTACATTGCCTAACGACTGGCCATAATTCTTGGCGATCTTATCTGCTAATTCTGTAGTAGCCCTACCGGCAAAAAATTTAACACTGTTGGCCATAATTCTAATTGGGGTGGCAAAGGTAATTTATTTTACCAATTCACACCCTAAGGCTTGCCCGAAATCATGGTATTTATACCCTCATTTTTATTCAAACTCATCATTTCCATCAGGGTCCTTTTCAAACCTTCGGTACTTCCGTCCAATGAAATAACGTTTCCGTTACCATTTTCGGCAAAGTGCTTAATGGCTTCGGTCCACATACTGAATAAGATAAACGAAGTATCCAAATTACTATGCTGCATTTCTTTAGCAGCTAAGCTCATACCCTTGGCCACCTCTTCGCGGAAACGGGCAACGGCCTGTCCACGTAAAATAGCCGCTTCTTTTTCAGCTTCGGCAGCAATTTTAATGGCATTTCCTTCGGCTTCGGCAGCCTTGGTCTTGGTAATTAATAACGCCTGACCTTCATTTTCGGCTGCGGCTTTTAAGTTATTTGACGCCACAACCCTTGCCATTGAACGCATAATTTCTTCGTCAAACGCTACATCGTTTATTTGTAAATCTATCAAATGGTAACCCCACGATTCTAAGGTAACATCTAAATTTTCTTTTACCACTTCAACAATTTCTTTTCTAAGTAGTAATATTTCCGACTGTCTTTTTGTTGCAACAAATGAGCGCATATGACCCTCAATAGTTCTAACGAGCGCTTGCATAAAACTACGGTCGTCCATAAATTTAAACGCAACGTTTTTTATGGTTTCCTCATCGTGGTTAATAACCGAGTAAAGGAGCATCGATGTAAAGTTTACGTTGGCCTGGTCAACCGTTACCGCTTGAAAACCCAGTTCCACCGACCTGTTTTGGATCGATATTTTTTTGTTCACCCTTTCAATAAAAGGTATGCGTAAATTTAAGCCCGGGCGCATAACCCTGCGGTATTTACCAAAAATGGTAATAACACCAACGTTACCCTGTTGTATGGTAACAAAGCTGCCCAAAATTAAAATAAGGCCAATGGCGCCTAAAATAATTTCCATTTTGTATTCTTCAAATTCATTCATAGTGTTTGATTTTGGGTAAATGTATACTAAAAGTGGTCTCTAAAACTTAAATTTTATGAGAATTTTTAGGGCGTGTCCCTGCGGGCCGGGTTATCGCTGCAAGTCCTCGTTACGCTGCGCTTCACTGTGGGCTTTTCGCTCTACCCCTCACGCGGTATTCTACTTGAACCTCAAACCTCAAATCTCAAACCTCAAACTTTTCTCCACGGGTTTTCAAAAAATGATTACTTTTTGCGCGTGAAAATACTCCTCACTAGTTTTTGTATAGCCATTGCCCTTAACACCTTTTCGCAGGCCGGTAGCAATCCAAAGACCATTGATTCTCTCAAAACAATCATCGCAACCACCCAAAACGATACCGTAAGAATAAATACGTATTTCAAACTCGATGATCTTATTTATGTTACCAATCCCGAACTCGACCTCGAAATAAATACCACCGTAAAAGCCTTTTGCGAAAAAAAATTAGCATCAAAACTAAATCCCAAACTAAAAAAATTCTACCAACGCAAACTCGCATTTTCCCTGAATAACTTAGGCATTATTGCCATGTATAAAAGCGATTACAAGCGGGCCACGCATTATTTTAACCAAACCATTAGCTGGGGCAAAAAGTCGGGCGACATTCAAAAAGTAGCTGTAGCATACAGTAATTTGGGGATGTTACACCACAGACAAGGCAATTTAAAAAAAGCCATCGAATATTATTTGAACGGACTCCAAAAACTTGAAGTGGCCAAAGACTCTAACGGCATAGCCGGAGCATTAAACAACATTGGCAGTTTGTATAATACGATTGGCGATACCGCAAAGGCAAAAGAATGCTGTTTAAAAAGTTTAGCCATCAGCACAAAAATTGGCAATAAAATATGGGCTGCTAATTCATACAATAATCTGGCTGAATACACACTAAGAGCCGGTGATTATAAAACTACTCTCATGTATTACGAAAAAAGTATTAAGCTGCATACCGATATGGGGAACAAACAAGGTGTAGCTCTTTCGTATGGAAATTATGGCACCTATTATTTCATCCAAAAAGATTTTAAAAAAGCATTAGAGAATTACGAAAAAAGTCATAAACTCATGCTCGAGGCGGGCGATATGCGCGGTGCCGCCATTAGCCTTAACAGTATGGCCCGTGCGCATTTTCAATTGGGGAATTATAAAAAGGCTATTGAGTTTTCGACCCAAGCTTACAATACCCTCACACAAATGCTCAAGGTGAGCGAAAACATCATAGTGGTCGAAAATTTATACAATGCATACAAAAAAACGGGTGACCACCGCAACGCGCTGTTAATGCTCGAAAATTATATTACGCTGCGCGATAGTATAAAAAACAACGAGAATACACGATCTATAATTGAAAAACAATATCAATACGATTACGACAAAAAATTATTGGCCGATAGTGTAAAGGCTATTGAAGCCGAGAAAGTGCGTACGGCCGAAAGCGCCAAGCAAAAAGCCGAAGCCGATAAACAAAAACAACAAAAATATTTTTCGTACGCCTTGTTGGCACTGGCATTAATTTTTGGCGCATTCATCTACAACAGGTTTCAATTAGCCAACAAGCAAAAACGAATTATTGAAGAGCAGAAAAAAACAGTTGATCATGCCTATGTGGAACTGGAAGAAAAGAACAAAGAAATTTTAGATTCTATTACCTACGCAAAACGAATTCAGGGTGCCATTTTACCTCCGCAACGTTTGGTAAAAGAATATTTACACGAGTCATTTATTTTATACAAACCAAAAGACATTGTTGCCGGTGATTTTTATTGGTTAGAAGCCATCCAATTAGCCAATGAGCAAATTAGCAAATTAGCCAATGAAGGAGGTAAGCCTAATCAACTCATTTTATTCGCAGCGGCTGACTGCACAGGTCACGGGGTTCCCGGTGCCATGGTAAGTGTTGTTTGTCATAATGCCTTAAACCGCAGCGTGCGTGAATATGGAATTGTAGACCCCGGCAAAATTTTGGATAAGACCCGCGAAATTGTGATCCAGGAATTTGAAAAAAGCGATGAAGAAGTAAAAGATGGAATGGACATTAGTTTATGTTGCTTGGAAATTAGCGAAAACAAAAAGTCAGAAATCGAAAGTCAGGAATCAGAAAATGGAAAAATAGAAACCGCGTCTCTGCGTCTCCGCGAGAAAAATACCTACAAACTCCATTGGAGTGGTGCTAACAATCCGCTATGGATCATTCGTGACAACGAAATTATAGAATATAGCCCTGATAAGCAACCGATCGGAAAATTCATGAACGCAAAACCATTTCAAACGCATACCGTGCAATTACAAAAAAACGATGCTGTATATGTTTTTACCGATGGTTATGCCGACCAGTTTGGTGGCCAGCATGGCAAAAAGTACAAAGCATCGGCTCTTAAAAAAATATTGTTGAGTTTACAGGATCAACCCATGGAAAAGCAAAAGGAAATGCTCAACACTGCTTTTGAAAATTGGCGGGGCAACTTGGAGCAGGTTGACGATGTTTGTGTAATAGGCGTTAAGATCTAAAGATCCTTCTCAAAAAAGCTTGCGTAGATAAAACTGTCAGGTCTCCTGCGCTCTGAGACCTGACAGGTTTAAAAGAAAAATTACTTTTTTGAGAGGTTTTTTTTCGCTTTGTCACCGCTACCTTTTTTGCTTAGTTGATTTGGATTCTTCGGGTCAGGTAGCTGCTTGTTATGATCTTCATTTGTTTTTTGATTTAGCATACTGCCGTCTTTTTGATCGCGACTGTTGGTTTTATTTTTTTTCATACTATTTTGGTATTAGTGTAAAAGAATTTTTACACGCTAAAAATGGTGAACATATTTGCAATAAGTATTACACCATTTTGGCGAATAGTTGCATGATTAACGTTTCCGTTATTAATGTCTATCTAGCGTCAAAAAAAACGTTGCTATGTGTAGGTGGATAAAATCAAGACTTTTCAATTTTTCAGAATATTTAAGCAGGTCCACCCCGTTTAATTTTTGTATAAAATAGATCCCCG